>QNZC01000065.1 GCA_003978565.1 Persephonella sp.
AGATAAATTTAAAAAGATTAAATTTAAATAGAAATGTTTTCAGTCTTATGAAAGATATAGTTATAAGACCTTACAGAAAAAATGGAAAAAAAGGGTTAATTATAGAAAGTATTTCCGATACAACATTGGCAGAAGAATTAGGTTTAAAAGAAGGAGATATTATTATATCTGTAAATGGGATGCCAATAATAAACGAAGCAACTTTTATAAATAGATTAATCTCGACTGTTAACAGTGGTGAACCTATAGAGCTAGTTATATTAAGAAATGGAAAGGAGGAAAGGATAAGATACAATGGGGCAGTATTTAGATAGAATATTAAAGTTTAGTATTGTAATTTTATTTATATTTTTCAGTTTAAATATATCTATTGCAAAAGAGGGAAATAACTCTCAACTAAATCTAGATACACTTTTAGAGTTAGCTATAAAATCTAAAAACAGTGGTAAAGTTTTATTCAATTTTGAAAAGATAGATTTAAATCTCTTAACTTACTTTATGTCAGAGTTAACAGGTAAAAATATTATTGTTAATACGAACTTAAAGGGAGAAGCATCATTAGTTTTCAATGAACCTGTTTCTATAAAACAAGCTTGGGATATTTATACTGCAATACTCAAAGCAAGAAACTACAATGTAATAGACAAAGGTAATTATGTTGAAATTGTCTCAAATAGGGAAGTTAGAGATATAGTTCCCCCTTTAAATAAACCAACGGGAAATTCAACTAAGTTAATTACATTCGTTTATAGACTTAAAAATGCTAAACTTTCAGATGTTTATAGAATATTGGCTAGGATAAAAAGAAGGGGAACTATAGCCCCTTACTATCCTGCAAATGTTATTGTTATTACAGACACAGAAGATAATATAAAAACTTTAAAGAACATACTTTCATTTATAGATAGTATAGATAGTCAATCAGAGATAAAGGTTTACAAACTTAAGTATGTTAATGCTAGAGAATTATCAACTGCCTTAAGAAATATACTTATAGATTATAAAAATAGCTTAAAAATATTTTCTGTTAACAGTTTAAATATTATTTTAGTTAAAGCTAATTCAGACTTATTACAAAAAATAGATAGTTTAATAAAAGACTTAGACAGCTCACCAGATAATCTATCTTTAAGAAAATTTTGGATAATAAAACTAAAAAACAGTAAAGCAAAAGATATTGCAAAGGTAATAAATCAGCTTTTAAGAAATGCAAAGATACTTTCAAAAGGTAAGTCAGCTAACAACTCAACTTTAGGAAAATTTACAGTTGTTGCAGATGAAAGCACAAACTCACTGGTTATTTATGCTAATCAAAGTGAGTATGAAGCAGTTGAAAAATTAATAAAAGAGTTAGATAAAGAAAAAAAACAGATACTTATAACAGTTTTAATTACAGAAGTTTCTCAAAGTGCATTAAAAGAGATAGGTGTTAGATGGCAAATATTTGGAACACAGGGTGGTGCTGCCTTTAAAGGAGGTTTATCTCGAGATAACTTCTTTTCTCTTTCTGCTTCTGGAAGCTTTGTAGCAGGTGGAATTTCATCAAGTGGGGTTAATGTAAATGTTAACGGTAGTTCAATTCTATTCCCAGACCTACTATTTTTATTCTCTCTTCTAGAAAAAGGTTCAGGTTTTAATGTAGTCTCATCTCCAAAGATTTTAGTTTTAGATAACACAGAGGCACAAATAAATGTTTCTCAAGTTATTCCATTTGCTACTAATGTAAAGTATGATGTGAATGGAAATCCAATTATAAACTACGATTATAAAGAGGTAGGTTTAATACTTAAGACAAAACCCCATATATCGGGAAACAATATAATAATAGAGCTACATCAGGAAGTTAACGATGTTATAGGTTTTGAAAATGCACAGGTTGGGAACTTAAGTTATATTGTTCCTAAAACATCTAAAAGACAGTTAGATACGGTAATAACTGTCAAAAATGGTAAGACTATAGTTTTAGGTGGTTTAGTATCTAAGAAGACTGTAAAATCTATGGAAGGTGTCCCTCTCCTGTCCCATCTACCAATAATTGGAAATCTATTTAAATATAGAAGCGAAAGTTCTGATAAGACCAATCTTTTTGTTTTTATAACTCCATATATAATAAATAAACCTGAAGATATTGCTAAAATAACTGAAGAACATATGAAACTTGTAAAGAAACTTCAAGGTAAAAAAGGAGAAAAGATTAAAGGTAATGTTATAGAAACAAGAGAATTAAAAAATACAAATTCAGCTAATGATAATCAATCTGAAAGTTTATATGAAGATTACCAAAAGTATTTTGAATAATTTAAAACTCTGAAGAAAGATAATCTTCAATTAATTTTTGTAAAGCCTTGTTTCCAGAAATAATTGCTTTTTCTTTTTCTTTCTCTAACAAACTCTTTGCTTCTTCCCTTTGACCTATTTTAACCAAAGTTTTAGCTAATACCACTTTTAAAGATGAAAATTTTTTAGATAATCTTTCTATCTCTAATTTGATTTTTTCTATTTCTTCTAAATCTTCTCCTAAGTGATTTACATAGGTGTTATAAAACAGAAAAGAGATAATCTCCTTTTTATTATTCGTAAAATTATTAAATGCAGTATATATATCTGATTTTATTTTTTTCAATTTATCTAATGCTTCAAAAGTATCCATTCTGTCTATTTCATACAGCTTAATTATTAACCTATGCTCTTTACTTAAAATGTTCGGAAATATAGAAACAATCTCATTATAATCATCTTCAAGACCTACAGAGTAAAGAGTTGTTAAAACTTCATTAATATACCTTTTTAAATCGGAGCTTAATACTATCTGATATTTTGGAGATTTATCTATAAATTCCTTAATTTTTTCTAATTCCACTTTCAAATCTGATATATACTCATTTATATCAACGGAAAGTTTTACAAGCTCATCACTAACCTTAAAGTATAGAAGAATAATATTTATTAAATAGTAAATGTTATGTTCATAGGGATATTTCAAGATATTCGTTTGAAACATACTTTTTCTTAAATTGTAAAGTTTCAGTAAAAAGCCTAAAGCCTTTTCCGTTTCATTTTCTATAGTTAGATAATGTATATATAAAAAACTGTAGAAATGAACTCCTAATTTATAAATTTCCTCAATATAGGAGGGATAAATATCTAAAAACTCCGATAGCTCTTTTATGAAATCCCTTAAATACTTTAAGTAATATAGTTTGTCATCCTTTAAAGATAGAAAATCTAAAGCATTCTTTAATGCGTAAATTCTTATTAGAAAACTTTCCGGAGTTTCAGGGTTTGTTTCTTTATACTTTTCAATAATCCTATTTGCTATAAATATTCCTAATTCATAATCACCGCTAGACCTAAATGTATCAAAAATAGGGTCAATTATTCTATATCCCTTTTTTTCAATATTTCTTAAAGTATTTGTCATTAAGCTTAATGAGTATTTAAGCTCCTCTGTTCCATATTCTAAAAGGAGATTATCATATTTGTTTTCATCAATTCCAAGGATTTTATTTAGTTCTAAATAATCATTATAGTATTTTTCTATATTTTCCCTTTCTATCTTTAAATCTTGCTCTAATCCGAATAATTCAAAGCTCATCTTTACTGTCCTAATATTTTAATTTTAAAAAAGAATATTATAAAAATGAAAAAAGAAAAGATATGAAATTTTATATATTGATGGTATAAGATTTTCTGTGGATTTTATTCAACAAATTTACTGTTTTTTGTCTTACTTTCCTCAGTTAAAAGGGAAATATGTTTTCTCCCTTTATATCCTTCATCAACTCCGTGCCAGTATTCTATAGTTTCTTCACCTTCTTCCCAACATAAAAATATAGGTTTGCCCTTATGAACTGATGGAAAATCTATTAACATTGGGTCTAAACTTTTTACATAAGCCCCAAAACTTTCTATTATCTCTATTAACTCATTTATTTCCTGATTTAATGAAACTATTTCAGTTTTTAAATACATAAGCTCTAATTCATCATTCCTGTCCTTTTCTTCCTCTTCATACTTTTCTATCTTTTCATAAAAGTTTTCTCTCTTTTCTACAATTTCATCAACTAGGAGTTTTATCTGCGGTAAAACTGCTTTGGCTTCTTTTAAACTAAAAACTTTCTTTTCCATTTTTGTCTCCTTATTGGAAGATAATAAAATAATAATGTTTTTAATTTAACATATTGCTATTATTAATTTTATGATATGATTAGTAGCATTAATTAATCGTAAAATAATCGTAAATTTCTTCTATCAAGCTTTACATTATATATGTTATTTTGATATAATACATATTTGCTTAATAAATTTAGAGGAATTTTTGTGTTTTGCCCACGTAGCTCAGTCGGCAGAGCACACCCTTGGTAAGGGTGAGGTCGGCGGTTCAAGTCCGCTCGTGGGCTTAAAAAAGACGGGAGGTTAATTAATGGCGAAGGAAAAATTTGAGAGGAAGAAAGAACACGTAAACGTAGGGACTATTGGACACGTTGACCACGGTAAAACAACTTTAACCGCTGCTATTACTTACGTTTTATCTAAAAAAGGTTTAGCCCATTTCATAGGTTATGACCAAATTGATAAAGCCCCTGAAGAGAGAGATAGAGGTATCACTATCAACATCACTCACGTTGAATACGAAACTGAAAAAAGACACTACGCTCACGTTGACTGTCCCGGTCACGCTGACTATATCAAAAACATGATTACCGGTGCTGCTCAAATGGACGGTGCTATCCTAGTCGTTTCTGCAGCTGACGGTCCTATGCCTCAAACTAGAGAGCACGTCCTATTAGCTAGACAGGTTAACGTCCCTTATATCGTCGTTTTCTTAAACAAATGTGATATGGTTGACGACGAAGAATTATTAGAATTAGTTGAGTTGGAAGTTAGAGAATTGTTAAGCAACTACGACTATCCCGGGGACGATGTGCCAGTAATAAAAGGTTCAGCATTAGGGGCATTACAGGATGACCCTAAATGGATAAAGTCAATAGAAGAGTTATTAGATGCGATGGATAACTATATACCAACACCAGAGAGGGATGTTGACAAACCATTCTTAATGGCAATAGAGGATGTATTTACAATATCAGGAAGGGGAACAGTAGTAACAGGAAGAGTAGAGAGAGGAAAGTTAAAAGTAGGAGATGAGGTAGAGATAGTAGGTTTAAGTGATGAGATAAGGAAGACGGTAGTGACAGGGATAGAGATGTTTAGAAAGACATTAGATGAGGCGGTAGCAGGGGATAACATAGGGGTGTTATTAAGAGGTATAGGGAAGGACGAAGTAGAGAGAGGGCAAGTATTAGCACAGACAGGGACAATAACACCACATAGGAAGTTTAAGGCACAGGTGTATATATTAAGTAAGGAAGAAGGAGGAAGACATACACCATTCTTTAAAGGATACAGACCACAGTTTTACATAAGAACGGCAGACATAACAGGGACAGTAGTAGAATTACCAGAAGGGCAAGAGATGGTAATGCCGGGGGATAATGTGGAGTTAACAGTAGAGTTAATGGAGCCAGTGGCGATAGAGGAGCAGATGAGATTTGCGATAAGGGAAGGTGGAAGAACAGTTGGTGCTGGTGTCATAACTGAAATTATTGAGTAATTTTAAGGAGAGGAAAAAAATGCAGGAGAAAATCAGAATAAAATTAAAGGCTTATGACCATAAAGCATTAGACCAATCAGTAAAACAAATTATAGAGACTGTTAAAAGAAGTGGTGGGGTTATTAAGGGCCCCATTCCTTTACCTACACAAAGAAAGGTATGGTGTGTTTTAAGGTCTCCGCATAAGTTTGACCAGTCTAAAGAGCATTTTGAAATGAGAATTCATAAGAGATTAATTGATATAGAGAATGCTACACCACAAACTATTGAAGCATTAATGGATATAAGTCTCCCTGCGGGAGTAGATGTAGAAATAAAATTAAGTTAAAGGAGTGGAGAAAATGCCAAAGGGCATAATAGGAAAAAAATTAGGAATGTCTAGAGTTTATATAAATGGTAAAGCTATACCTGTAACTGTAATACAGGTAAAACCTAACTATGTTGTTGATATAAGAACAGAGGAAAGGGACGGATACGAAGCTGTTTTATTAGGAACTGAAGAGGCAAAAGAAAAAAATACAACTAAACCGATGTTAGGAGTTTTTAAGAAGGCAGGTCTAAAACCTTTAAAGCATTTGGCAGAATTTGAGTTAAAGGAAAATGAGAATTTAGAGTTAGGTCAAGAAGTAAAGGTTGAAGATATCTTTGAAATAGGAGATTTAGTTGATATAACTGGAACTTCAAAGGGAAGAGGATTTGCATCTGCAATGAAAAGATGGGATTTTTCAGGGTTTCCTAAATCTCACGGTGCAAGGTATCACAGAGTTATAGGTTCAGTAGGTGCCTGTGAGGACCCTGGAAGAACTTGGAAAACTAAAAGAATGCCCGGTCATTATGGAAATGAAACAGCAACAGTTTTAGGTTTAGAAGTGGTTGATATTATTCCAGAAAAAAATGTTATTTTAGTAAAAGGTTCAGTTCCAGGGGCTCCAAACTCAACTGTAAAAATATCTGAAAGTGTCCTATTAAAGAGAAGAAAAGGACAGAATAAACTAAAGAGAGCAAAAGCTTTTTATAAAGTTGAAGCTTAAAATGACTAAACTAAAGAGGTAAGGACATGGAAACGAGTGTAATTAATATAAAAAATGAGGAAGTAGGAAAAGTAAAACTGAACGAAAAAATATTTAACCAGGATGTTAAAGAGCATACAGTTTGGGAAGTAGTTAGATGGCAGTTGGCATCTAGAAGGGCAGGGACTGCATCTACTAAAACTAGAGCTGAAATAAGAGGTTCTAGAAGAAAGATACTTCCACAGAAGGGAACAGGAAATGCTAGACATGGAGATAGAAAGGCTAATATATTTGTAGGTGGTGGAGTTGTCCACGGACCAAGACCAAGGGATTATTACTATCCATTACCTAAAAAGGTTAGAAAGAAGGCATTAAAAGGCGTCTTATCTATGAAATTAAGAGATGGAGAGTTAATAATAATTGAAGACTTTACATTTGATACTCCTAAAACAAAAAAAGCTGTTGAAGTTCTAAAGAATTTAGGATTAGAAAACTCTAAAGTTTTATTAGTTATACCTGCTAAAGATGAGAACTTAATGAAGTCATTCAGAAATTTACCAAAGGTGAAAATACTGCTAGTTGAAGGTTTAAATACTTATGATGTTTTAAATGCTGATAAAGTGGTAATTATGAAATCAGCTTTAGAAAAAATTGATGAGAGGTTAGGGCAATGAGCAGAACACCTTACGATATACTAATCCGCCCTGTTTTAACAGAAAAGGCAGTAAAGCTAAACGAAAAGGAAGGGAAATTAGTTTTTGAAGTTCCTTTAGATGCTAATAAGATTGAAATAAGAAAGGCGGTAGAAGAAATATTTAAAGATAAAAAAGTAAAAGTAAAGTCTGTTAGAACTATGATTGTAAAACCAAAACCTAAAAGGGTTGGATTTGGTCCTTTAGGACATAAAAAAAGATGGAAAAAGGCAATTGTTAGAATAGAAGCTGAAGAACCTATTAATATTGCAGAAATAATATAGAGGTGAGATAAAAATGGGAGTTAGAAAATTAAAACCTATAACAAATGGAACAAGACACGCAATTTTATATGATTTTTCGGAAATAACTAAAAAAGAGCCTGAAAAATCTTTACTTGTTCCATTAAAATCAAAAGCTGGTAGAAATAATCAAGGAAAAATAACTGTTAGACATAAAGGTGGGGGACACAAAAGAAGATACAGAATAGTTGATTTTAAAAGAGATAAATCAGGTATCCCTGCGAAAGTTGCCACTATAGAGTATGACCCTAACAGAAGTGCAAGAATTGCATTACTTCACTATTTAGATGGTGAAAAGAGATATATTATCTGGCCTGAAGGGTTAGAAGTTGGTGATACAGTTCAATCTGCAACTTGGAAAGATTTAGAAAGCGGAAAATGTGAGCTTCCAGAAATAAAAGTTGGAAATGCAATGCCTATAGAAAAGATACCTGTAGGTACATTTATTCACAATATAGAACTAACTCCGGGAAAAGGTGGACAACTAGTTAGAGCAGCGGGAATGTCTGCACAGATATTAGGAAGACAGGGAGATTACATACAGGTTAGATTACCTTCAGGTGAAATAAGATTAATTTATAAAAAATGTATGGCAACAATAGGAACTGTTGGTTTAGCTGAACATGAACTAATAAAACTTGGAAAGGCTGGAAGAGCTAGATGGTTAGGAATAAGACCTACAGTTAGAGGAACAGCTATGAACCCAGTTGACCACCCACACGGTGGTGGAGAAGGTAAAACTTTCGGAAAACATCCAGTATCTCCTTGGGGACAACCTACTAAAGGTTATAAGACTAGAAGAGGTGCTAAATACTCTGACAAATTCATAATCAAGCGTAGAGGTAAGTAAAGATGGGATACAAAGGGAAGTGGAATGAAAGATTTAAAAATCCTTATGTCAATGAAAAACTTTTAAAGAAAATTAGAAAACTAAATGAAAGTGGTGAAAGAAAAGTAATAAAAACATGGGATAGAGCTTGCACAATAACAGAGGAGATGGTAGGACATACAATAGCAGTTTATAACGGAATGAAATTTATTCCTGTTTACATACAACCTGAAATGGTAGGTCATAAATTAGGTGAGTTTTCTTTAACTAGAACATTTAAAGGACACCCTGATAAATCTGCAAAGGCAGTTAAGAAAAAATAAGAGGTAGGGAAAAATGGCAGAAACAGTTAAACAAAAAGAAGCGGTAGCAATAGTTAGAAATGCTAAAATATCTCCCACAAAAGTTAGACAGGTTATTAATTTAATAAGAGGTAAAGACGTAGGTGTTGCTTTAGCTATACTTCAAGGAGTAAATAAAAGAGCTGCGAGAATAGTAGAAAAATTATTAAAAAGTGCTATAGCAAATGCAGAATTAAAGGATATGGATATAGACAATTTATATATAAAAGAAATTAGAGCGGATAAAGGATTAGTTTTAAAGAGATATATTCCAAGAGCTTACGGAAGAGCAACACCTATAAAGAGAAGATACTCCCACATTTATATAAAATTAGCTGAAAGATAATAGAAGGAGGATTAAAATTGGGTCAGAAGGTAAATCCTATAGGCTTTAGACTAGGGATAACTAAAGATTGGAAAGCTAAATGGTATGCTGATAAAAAAGAGTATGGAAAAACATTACATGAAGATATAGCAATAAGAGAGTTTATAAATAGAAGGTATAAACAGGCTGGTATTGGAGATGTTTTAATAGAAAGACTAGGAGAAAAATTAAGGGTTAAAATATACGCGGTAAGACCGGGAATTGTTATAGGACGTAAAGGTTCAAAAGTTGAAGAATTAAATAAAGTTTTAAAATCAATGACAAATGCAAAAGATATAATTGTGAATGTAGATGAAATCAGAAGACCTGAACTAAATGCAAAAATAGTTGCTGAAGATATAGCTACCCAGTTAGAGAGAAGGGTATCACATAGAAGGGCAATGAAAAGAGCAGTTGATATGGCTATGAAAGCTGGAGCTAAAGGTATAAAGGTGCAGGTTGGTGGTCGTATAGGGGGGGTTGATTTAGCAAGAAAAGAGTGGATTATGGAAGGAAGAATGCCCCTCCAAACTTTAAGAGCAGATATTGATTATGGAACAGCTAGAGCCCACACTAAATACGGAATACTTGGGATAAAGGTGTGGATATACAAAGGGGATAAATTATCAGACCAAAAGGATGAAATAGTTAAGAGAATAGAGGAAGAGTTAAGCACAATATAGTTCGATAACTTTAATAGCCCAGTTCCTTTTATTTTTAACTTTTTTAAATTAAAAGATAGCAGATTAAAATTTTGAGGTTTTAGGAAATGGTTGTAAAAAAACTTTTAGATGAGTTTAGTGAAGATGTTATTAGAGCTTTTGTTCAAAAAAACTCAGACTATTATCTAGTAAAGTGGAAACTAATGGCAAATTCAGGTTCTAAAATATCTTGGAACTGGGCTAGTTTTTTATTTGGTATTTTTTGGATGGTTTATAGAAAGATGTTTCTATATTTTATTATTGTGCTTGTGATAAGTTATATAGTAGGCTATATAACAAGTTCTATATCTTCAATAATAAATTTAATTTTTATGTTAGCTATATGTTTGGCCTTTGGTTTATTAGGTAATTATGGATATGCTTACTTTGTTTACAACAAATTACAGGAATTAAAATTAATTGCTAAAAGTGAAGAAGAGTTAAGAATGTTAGCCTTGCAAAAAGGTGGTGTTTCTGTAGTTGCTGTTATTATCTCTATAGCCATTATCTTTTTACTAGAGCTAATAGTAATCGGATTGGCAGTATCAAGTAGTAGCTATTACTATTAAAAAAATAGTTAGGAGGAATAATAAAAATGTCATTACTGCAACCTAAAAAGTTAAAGTGGAGAAAACAGCAAAGAGGAAGAATGAAAGGTAAGGCTTCAAGGAGAAATTATGTAGCCTTTGGAGAGTATGGATTACAGGCATTACAACCTTGCTGGATGACTTCTAGACAGATAGAGGCAGCTAGGGTTGCTATAGTTAGGGAAGCTAAAAAAGGTGCTAAAATATGGATTAGAGTTTTCCCACATAAGCCTATAACTAGAAAACCTGCTGAAACTAGAATGGGTAAAGGAAAAGGTGATTTAGACCACTTTGTGGCTGTAGTTAAACCTGGACATATACTATTTGAAATAGCTGGGGTTCCTGAAGAAGTTGCATATGAAGCCTTTAGAAAGGCTAGTTATAAATTACCAATAAAAACTAGAGTAGTAAAAGCTAGAGAAGAGGTGTAGAGGATGAAGGCAGTAGAATTAAGAAAGATGACAAATGAAGAACTTAACGAAAAATTACTTGAGTTAAAGAAAAAGTTAATGGAACTAAGATTTAAAAATGCAGTTGGAAGTTTAGAAAAATCTTCTGAAATTAAGGAAACAAAAAGAACTATAGCTAGAATATTAACAATTTTAAGGGAAAGGGAGCTACAAAAGGAGGGAAGTAAGTAATGACAGAGCAAGTGAAAGAGAAAACTCAAAAGGGAAAGAAAAAGGAGTTTGTAGGAAGAGTTGTTTCAGACAAAATGGATAAAACTGTCGTTGTTGCAGTGGAAAGATATGTTCCTCACCCTCTATATGGTAAAAGGGTCAAAAAAACGACTAAGTTTTATGCCCATGATGAAGAAAACAGATGTAAAGTTGGAGATATTGTAAGGATAAGAGAACATAGACCAATTTCTAAATTAAAAAGATGGATTGTTGTTGAAATACTACCTCAAAAATAATTTAAACATTGATTTTTCTAACTCTCCTCTGTAAAATATTAAACTGTCCCTTCTTGGCTGTTTAAACAGCCTGAGGGATTTTTTTGTTATTACAAAATGAAGAATATCAAGAGGTAAAAGGGAATGATTAGAAGAGGAACTTACTTAAATACTGCAGACAACAGTGGTGCTAAAAAGGTTCAATGTATAGGGATACCTAAAAAGGCAAATTTTGGAAAACAAACAGACTTTGCAACATTAGGGGATGTTATAACCGTAACAGTAAAGGAAGCTATACCTAATGGCACAGCAAAGAAAGGTAAAGTTTATAAAGCTGTAGTTGTTAGAACAGCTAAAGAAGTAGCTAGAGAAGATGGTTCATATATCAAATTTGATGACAATGCAGTTGTTTTATTAAACAACAACTTTGAACCTATTGGAACCCGTATATTGGGACCTGTAGCAAGAGAAATAAGAGCTAAAGGATTTGGAAGAATAGTTTCTTTAGCACCGGAGGTGATATAGATGATAGTAAAAACGAAATTAAGAAAGGGTGATACAGTTATAGTATTAGCTGGAAAAGAAAAAGGCAAAGTAGGAAAAATAAAAAAGATTTTAAGGGATAGTAATCCAAATAAAATTAGAGTAATTGTTGAAGGTGTTAATATCGGTAAAAAGCATGTAAAAGGAATTGAAGGGGTAAGAGAGGGTGGTATTTTCGAGATAGAGAGACCTATCCATATATCAAATGTTGCTCTCTACGATGAGAAAAATAAACAGAAGATAAAAATTGGAATTAGATACAGAGAGGAAGGAGATAAAGTAATAAAGGAAAGATTTAATAAAAAGACTGGTGAAACTATAGATATTATCTGGGAAAAACCAAAAAAGAAGTAAAGGGGTAGAAGATGGCTGAAGCGACAACTAAATACATACCAAGATTAAGAAAAAAGTATGAAAAAGAAGTAGCTCCAAAATTAATGGAAAGATTTCAATATAAATCTCCAATGCAAATTCCTAGAATAAAGAAAATTGTTGTAAATATGGGAGTAGGTGAAGCTGTTCAAGATATAAAACAGATTGATAGAGCATTAGAAGATTTAATGGCTATCACTGGTCAAAGACCTGAAATTAGAAGGGCAAAGAAATCTGAAGCTGGATTTAAGCTTAGAAGAGGTTTACCTATAGGTGTAAGGATAACATTAAGAAAAGAAAGAATGTGGGACTTTTTAGATAAATTAATCTCAATTGCATTACCTAGAATTAGGGACTTTAAAGGTTTAAATCCACGTTCATTTGATGGTAGAGGGAACTATGCCTTTGGTATATCAGAACAGATTATCTTCCCAGAGATTGACTACGATAAAGTTGATAGAGTTAGAGGTATGGATATAATCATAGAAACTTCTGCTGAAAATGATGAAGAGGCTAAATGGTTATTAGCATTACTTGGATTACCTATAAGAGGCTCATAACAGGAGGAATTTAAAAATGGCAAGAAAAGCATTATATGTGAAGGCATTTAGAGAACCAAAATTTAAAACTAGAAAACACGCAAGATGTCCTATTTGTGGAAGACCTAGAGGTTTCATAAGACAGTTTAATATGTGTAGAATATGCTTTAGGGAAAGGGCTTTAAGAGGTGAAATACCTGGTGTTAAAAAAGCAAGTTGGTAAGGAGGATAAAGAATGATAGTTGACCCTATAGCTGATATGCTAGCTAGAATAAAAAATGCTCATTTATCTAGAAAGGATGAAGTTTATATACCACATTCTAAAATAAAAGAAAAAATAGCTGAAATATTAAAAAGAGAAGGGTATATAGAAGATTACGTTGTTTCTGAAAAGGATAAAAAGGGAAATCAGGGAACTTTAATTATTAAACTAAAATATCTAGATGACAGGAATAGGAAACCTGCAATAATGGGATTAAGAAGAGTTTCTAAACCGGGAAGAAGAATTTATGTTGGAGTAGATAAGATACCTTATGTTAGAAAAGGTTTAGGAATAGCAATACTTTCAACTAACAAAGGAATTTTAACTGATGCTGAAGCTAGAAAAGAGAGAGTTGGTGGAGAAATTCTCTGTTATGTTTGGTAAAAAAACTAAATGGAGGAAAACAATAGATGTCTAGAATAGGGAAAATGCCTATAAATATACCGAATGGTGTAGAAGTTAAAATAGAAGATGGTAATGTTATAACTGTAAAAGGTCCTAAGGGACAGCTAACAAAAAAATTCCATCCTGAATTAGATATAAAAGTAGAAGATAATCAAATAAAAATAGATAGACCTAATGATACATCCTTTATGAGAGCTATTCATGGAACTACAAGAGCATTAATAAACAATATGGTTAAAGGTGTAAGTGAAGGTTTTACAGTTGAGTTGGAGATATATGGTGTAGGTTATAGAGCTAATATGAAAGGTAAAACTTTGGAGCTACAGTTAGGTTATTCTCATCCGGTAGTTTATGAACCTCCTGAGGATATACAGATTTCTGTAGAAGGTCAAACTTTAATAAAAGTTTCTGGTATTGACAAAGAGAAAGTTGGGCAGGTTGCAGCAACAATAAGAGACTTTAGAAGACCAGACCCATACAAAGGTAAAGGTGTAAGATATAAGGGAGAACAGCTTAAACTTAAACCGGGTAAGTCTGTAGGTAAGAAGTAATAACCGCTAACTAAACGGAGGTAAAAATGGCTAAAAAAACTAGAAGGGAAAAAAGATTAATTAGACATAAAAGAATTAGAAAAAAGGTTTTCGGAACTGCTGAAAGACCAAGATTAGCGTTTTACAAAAGCTTAAATAATTTATATGCCCAAATAATAGATGATGATAAAGGACACACATTAGTCAGTGCATCAACAATATCTAAAGACTTTGTGGAAAAATACGGATTTAGAGGTGGTAAAAATATAGAGATAGCTAAAAAACTTGGTGAACTAATTGCTGAAAAAGCATTAGCTCAAGGAATAACAAATGTTGTTTTTGATAGAGGTGGTTTTAAATACCACGGTAAAGTAAAAGCTTTTGCTGATGCGGTAAGAGAAAAAGGACTTAAATTCTAGGAGAGGTAAAAGAATGGGTGTAAAAAATATTGAAAGAATGATAGAGGAAAGATTAAAAGAAAATCCTGTTAATATTGATGAATTAGAGTTAGAAGAAAAAGTAGTTGAAATTAGAAGAACTACAAGGGTTGTGGAAGGTGGAAGAAGATTTTCATTCTCTACGCTTGCTATAGTTGGAGATAAAAATGGTCATGTTGGTTTTGGGCATGGAAAAGCTAACGAAGTTCCACAATCTATAGCTAAAGCTATTGCTGATGCTAAAAAACATATAATAAAAGTTCCTTTAATAGAGGGAACAATCCCTCATGATGTTATAGGGAGATATGAATCAGCTGTCATACTATTAAAGCCAGCTAGACGAGGAACTGGGGTTGTTGCAGGTGGACCTGTAAGACCTGTTTTAGAGATGTTAGGTGTATCAGATATACTTTCTAAAATTATAGGAAGAACTACAAATCCAAATAATGTTGTTAGAGCTGTTTTTGACGCATTATTACAGATAAGGTCTCCTGAAGAAGTTGCAAAGGTTAGAGGAGTAGAAGAGGATAAACTGTTAAAGAATTATAAGATTTACGCTAACTCTCCAGTTGTGAAATAAAAGCTAGTTGAGTATTAGGAGGATAAGATGGCTAAAATAAAAGTTAAGTTGATTAGAGGATTAGCTGGAAAAAGGAAGGATAAGATAAAGGCTGTTAAATCTTTAGGCTTAAGAAAAATCAATGATGAAAGAATTTTAGAAAAAAATCCTATGGTTTTAGGAAATATAAGAAAGGCTCATGACCTAATCAAATGGGAGGAAATAGAGTAATGGGAATAAAATTACATAATTTAAAACCTTCAGAAGGAGCTACCCACAGAAAGAAGAGGGTTGGTAGAGGTATAGGTTCAGGTCATGGTAAAACTTCAACTAGAGGTCATAAAGGTCAAAAGTCTAGAAGTGGATACGGTGAAATGCCTGCATTCTTTGAAGGTGGACAAACTCCTTTCATTATGAGAATTCCTAAAAGGGGATTTAAAAACCCTAATAAAAAAGAGTATGAGATTGTAAATATTAAAGTTTTAGAAGCTAAATTTGAAGCAAATGCAGAGATAACTCCTGAGGTTTTAAAGGAAAAAGGAATTATATCTTGTGATAAAGCAGTTAAAATTTTAGGTGATGGAGAGTTAACAAAACCTTTAAAAGTAAAAGCTCATAAATTCTCAAAATCTGCAGAAGAAAAAATAAAAGCAGCTGGCGGAGAAGTAGAGGTTATTTCTTAAAGAAAATCTCTTCTTCTTCAAAATCTCTTTCACTTTAATAGTTTATCTATTTTTTCCCTCTTTAATAACTCTTTTGTATAGTTATAACCTATATCTATAGCTTTTTTTAAATCTTTTATAGAAAATAAACCTATTTTAGTTAGTTCTGGAGGTTGAATAAACAAATCACAAACTTTTTTACTTTTTTCTGTATTAGACCTGATAGCTAAAAATAA
>QNZC01000071.1 GCA_003978565.1 Persephonella sp.
AATCTTTAAATTTTAAATTTTTCGCTGTTTCTAAAACTATTCTATTGACTGGTGCTATTTCAAATAGAGAGAAAAGTAAATCTAAGGATTTATCTGCCTCTCTTTTTGATAATGATTTGCTTATTAAATAGTAAATCGTTGTTATAGTTGTAGCACATAATAAACCCGTTAATTTACCTTTTTCTATCTGAGAAATTAATATACCTGCATGATTTGAAAAAGGTTCTCTATCTAATAGCAAATCTAAAATGACATTTGTATTTACTAAAATTCTCATAAATACTTATCCTGTAAATGTTTTTTGTAGTCCTCTTCTTTAACATTTCTGTTTTTTAGAAGTCCTTTAAGTTTTTTAACTGTAGGTGTTAGCTCTTCTTTTTCTTCTTTTGTTAGAGATTTAAAATAACTTTCAACTAATTTTGATACAGAATATCCTTTTTCTTTTGAGAGTTTCTTGATTTTTTCAATAAGCTCTTCTTCTATTCTTAACGTTAATTTTAATTTCATTTTTTCTACCTCTTGTTGACGTCTAAATCATACTAATATATACGTCAAAATTACTAATATTTCAATCTGTTTTAGTATTGCTTTGTTTTATCTCATCTAAAGATATTATATACCTTACAACTTCAATCTTTTCCTTTGGTTTTAAATTTTCAGCAGGATTTTGAATTATTATCAGTTCTGGATTTGTTGAAGCATTCAATACTATGTATAAATAATACCTATCTTTAAATCTTTTAGCTTTAAACCATTCATTTTGAGTTAGTGCAACAGAGCCTTCTTTAGCCCTTGCCTTTACTTCAATGTATCTTTCTACCTTCTCACCACTTTCAGTTTTAACCTTTGAACGAATATCAAATCCAAGATTTTCTGATGAAACATCTTCAGGAATTCTTCTATTTTTAATTTCATACTCCATTGCTATCTTAATTCCTATCTTTTCAATTTCGCTATCTGATACCATAAAATCTGTTTCTTCTGGATACGGTAAAACCTTTATAGCAGTTATAAATTGAGGTTTAGAGATAGATAGATTTATCTCATACTGAATATCTTTTTCTAATTTTTTTAGAGCTTTCTCATATTTCCTTCTTCTTTCCTCTTTGTTTCTTATAACAATATCTACATCTTCTCCTTTTTCCTTTCGTTCATATAGGTCAAAAAGTTCATCATTCAATTTGTTAATAAGATACTCAAGAGATTTTATTCCATACTTTTCTTTTATTTTTGCCTGTCTTTCTCTTTCCTCTGTTAGTTTCATTTTATAACTGTTAAGAGAAAGTATAGCGGTTTTCAAAGCTCCATTTTTTAAATCTTCTAAATTTAAATCAACAGTTGTATTAAAATCTTCTGCTGGTTTTAAATCCCATATAATTGATGGGTTGATTTCCCTTATATCTCCTGTTTTTTCATCTATATAAATTGCAAATAACTTTTTCCCTACTATTTTTCCTCTACCATCTTTCACTGTTCCTTCATAGTAAAGAATATATCCCTCTAGTTTTCTGTCTGGCTCAAAAAATACACTACCTTTTAAAAGCTCATCACTTAAATAGTTTTCTATCCATTTTAAAGTTGCCTCAAATAATGGATGTCCGAATGATAAAAATTCTGCATCTGGATTTTTAAAGGCAGTATCTTTATCAAAAGTAATCTTTCTATATCCCTTTAATAACTGACCATACTTTCTTTTAAAACTATCCTCTTTAGCAATTTCTCTTATTTCAGGAGGAATTCTATCAATAGATAAAAATCCGTCTTTCCTTTCAGAAAATTTTCCACCGGCTAATAGAAAAGCCTTTTTAAAAAAGTTCTCTGTATATTCAGGGATAAGTTTTTGCTCTAGAGCCTTATCTCGCATTTCTTTAATTCTTGTGTAATCTATAAATCTAGTTGCTAAAGTATCTCCTAAATTATCTTTAATCTTCTTTATATACTCCTCATCAACCTTTATTTCTAATTCTTTCAAGATTTCATCTTGACTTCTAGAATTAACTGCCGCTTCAAGTAAAAGCTGTGAAAGGTTCTTACCTTCAAAAATTTCAGATATTACATCAAACACTTTATCGCTACCAAGGGCATCCCTTATTTTTTCAAGTTTTTCAAAAAGTCTGTTTAAAACTTCACCTTCCCTTGTGTCTTTATTTACCAGATTGAAAATGTAAACTTCTCTATTTTGACCGTATCTGTGAATTCTTCCCATTCTCTGTTCTAATCTGTTTGGGTTCCACGGTATATCGTAGTTAATCATAAGATGGCAAAACTGTAAGTTTATCCCCTCTCCTGCCGCTTCAGTTGCAATTAAAACCTGTTTCTCATTTCTGAATAATGCCTCTGCATTTATTCTCTCTTCAAGGGACATTCCACCGTGAATTGTTATAACAGAGTATCCCCATTCTCTTATTTTTTTCTCTAAATATTCAAGGGTGTCCTTTGCCTCTGTGAATATAATTATCTTTTCGTTAGGAAAATCTTTATTTAATTTCTGCAAAGTTTCCTTTAGCTGTCTTAATTTTATCTCTTCTTCATTTTGTATTATCTCTTCTGCAAGGTTTATTAACTCCTCTAAAGTTTCTATTTCTTTTTTCAGTTCTTTTCTATTCTCAGCTACACTTAAAGTTTCCCAAATTTCCTCTTCTTTCCACCTTTCTCTCTCTGGTAAATCTTCTACTTCTTCAAAGCTAAAAATTTTTTTGTTTTTGAAATCCTCTGTTTCAACACTATTTAATAAGTCTTCCAGTTTTTTCTTTCTTCTAACAAGAGATTTCCAAAGGGAATATATACTTGAAGCAAATCTTCTTTGAAGAATAACGAGGGCAAAGGCTATATTTCTTCTTTTATCTCTCTTTGATAGAGCTTTATTATATTGGGTTTTAACGTATCTTGATAGTTTATTGTATAAATCAACTTCCCTAGGTGAGTTCTGTTTTATACTGAAAGGCACAGTTCTCACAGTTCTTGGTAAGAATAGAGGTTTTCCATCAAAATCTTTCAGGTCTTCCTTTAATCTTCTTATAAAAAGTGGGTTATCTTTACTTTCTATTGATTTTTCTAGTAGTTCTGAAGTTGCAAAAAACCCCGGCTCCAATAGGTCTAAAAACAGCCTAAAGTTTTCAGGGTCTCCCTTGTGTGGTGTTGCAGTTAGAAATAATAGGTGTTCTGTTATTTGGGATAAAGTTTCCCCAAGTTTATACCTCTTACTTTTGTATGTTTTTTCTCCATACTGATAGGCACTCATCTTATGGGCTTCATCTACTATAACCAAGTCAAAATGAGAAGATGATAGAGAATTTAAAATTTCATCCTGTTTTGCAAAATCTATAGATGTTATTATCTGATTTTCTCTATCCCAAGGATTTTCACCATAAATATTATTCATATAATTTCTATCTATAACTGTGAAATTCTCCTCAAATCTTTCTTTTAACTCCCTTTTCCATTGGTCTTTTAAGTGTCCCGGAACAACTATTAAAATCTTTTCTACTAATCCTCTTATTTTTAATTCTTTAATAATAAGCCCTGCCATTATTGTCTTTCCAGCTCCCGGGTCATCGGCAATTAAAAATCTTATCCTTGGGAGTTTTAAAACCTTGTCGTAAACAGCCTCTATTTGATGTGGTAAAGGGTCAACTTTTGATGTATTTATTGCAAGTAAAGGGTCATATAAAGAAAGAAATCTATATCTTTTTTCCTCTAAAGCAAGAAAAACCTTTTCAGAGTTCCCACTGAAGTTTAATTTTTGTTTAACAATCTGTATTTCTTTTAATTCATCTTCAGTTAAAATATCTTCAAAATTTAAACCAGTTTTTCTCTTCTTCCCAACAATTCTTATAAATTCGCCTAAATCCTCTACAAATTCAACTAAAATAGGTTCATCCCATTTTTTAGATTGGATTATATCCCCTTTTTTTATCTTCAAATCAACTCCTCCCCCAAATGTTCACCTATTTTTATTTAATCATATTAATTTCATTTAAGTCTTAATTGAAAATTCCTGAAAACAAAAGAAGATAAAAAATAAAAAGATTTTTTTTGAAAGTTTATAAATTTAAAACAATCTTTTATTTTCTAAAATTGGAAATTGTAGTATCAATTAATTTAATCTTAACAAATCCTTGGCAGTAGTTCCCCTGCTGGAATTTCCATAATTCTTTTTGAACCGTAAGGAGATTTTAAAATTACCTTTCCTTTATAATCAGAAGTAGCTTTTCCTATAATTTCAGAGTTTCTTCCAAGTTCATTTTTCCTCATTACTTCTAATGCTTTTTCTGCCTCTTTCTCTGGAACAGCAAGGACTAATTTTCCTTCATTTGCCAATGAATAAGCCTCTAATCCTAGAAGCTCACAAAGTCCCTGAACCTCATCTTTTACAGGAATTTTTTCCTCTTCTATCTCTATTCCTATACTTGACTGTTCAGCCCATTCATTTAAAACCGCTGAAAGTCCACCTCTTGTTGGGTCTCTCATTGCCTTTATTGTTATTCCTGCATTTATCAAATCTTCAACCAACGACCATAAAGAAGCACAATCGGAACTTAAATTCCCTTCTAACTCTATTTCTTCTCTTTGAGCCATAATACAGGCTCCATGGTCTCCTACCGTTCCTGAAACAAGTATGAAATCACCTTCTTCTATGTTATGGGAGGAAATTCCCTCATAGACTACTTCTCCAATCCCTGTTGTATTTATAAAAATCTTATCTGCAGAGCCCTTAGGAACTACTTTTGTATCTCCGGTAATAATTTGAACACCTGTTTTTTTCATCTCTTCAGCCATAGAGCTAACTATTTTTTCTAAATCCTCAAACGGTAGTCCCTCCTCAATAATAAAAGAACAACTTAAATATTTTGGTTTTGCACCCATCATTGAAAGGTCGTTTACTGTCCCAGCAATTGCCAACTTACCAATATCTCCACCTTTGAAGAATATAGGTGAAACTGTAAAACTATCTGTCGTAAAGGCTAATTTTGAATTTGGATTTATAATTGCCGCATCTTCCATTTTTTCTAAAATTGGATTTGAGAAATATTTAAAGAATAACTTTTTTATAAGTTTCTGTGTTTCCTCTCCACCACCACCGTGTGATAAAAGTATCTGTTTCATTTGATACACCTCTACAATACCTATTTAAAAATGTAATATAGAACATTTCCCTTAGGTTTTATATCCCCATACAGATGTTTATCCTCTTCATCTTTGGCTGAGGTTGAAATTATACCAAGATGATATTCATTTTTCATAAAGTATTGGTAACCTCCATAATCATGTCTAGGATGGTCAAACAACATCATAGGTGCGTAGCCAAATAATCCATTTTGTAGAAGTTCCAATCTTAAATCCCTTAGCTTTCTGTAAGTATTGTTAATTTTATCGTTCCAACCGTCTGGATTAAATTCGCCTTCATCAATAATCTTGTCATTATCTATATCATTCCATGTTCCACTTGCTATAGCTATATAAGGTAGAAATACAGGCTTATTATACTTTCTGTTTAGATAGCCAGCTAAATTTACAATTCTTTCAGCAAGGTAATCTATTCCTATCTCCTCATTTGAGTATATTTTGGGATTTGGATTATCCCAACTTCCCGGATTGAGAGGGTCTCTGCTAAATTGAGCTACCATCTCCTGAAAGGAAATAAAATCTAACTTATCCTTAAGGTAATTGAAGACTGGTTCAGTTTTGTCCCAACTACCTTTATCTCCTAATGCACAGTTGCTATATCCACAGCTTTCATAATGATTATTGACATTTCTGTTTCCATTATCCGTCATACATATAGAAACTAGAATATTTGGATTTTTTGATTTTAATATATCTATAGCTTGAGAGATTATAGCTGCAAATCTATAGCTGTTTTCTTTACTATCAATAATAGCCCTTTTGTTAAACTCTGGTTCAAAAATAAATAGTATCGTTCCATCTAAATTTAATAAATAATCTGCTACTCTCTCCACATCTTTTAAGTAAGCGTCAACTTCTTCTTGTGAAGGAACATCATTTAGTCTATCTCCGAAATACCAGTAAATAAAAACAGGTATGTATCCATTATCCATAGCTATCTGGATTTTTTCTAGGTTAAACCAACTTTCACTCCAACCTTTTACAATCCAATAAATTAAAAATTTGGAATTTTTCAGCATATCGTGTAAATCCCTAAAACCTTCAGGGTCAAATTTTTGAATTTTTTGATAGTAAGTGTTTTGCTCTATGTTATCATCTAAAACTAGGCTAACGCCACTAACCCATATAGTTGTGTTTCCCTCTCCGTAAAAATCAAAGGCAAAACTGCCTCCAAATCCAACATTAAGTTGTTTAAATATGCTGTTTATATTCTCAGGATTGTTTTCACTATTTTGTGTATCCTGCTGGATACTTTGACTTTTGTTAGAATAGGTGCATTTTAACTCGTGAGAGTAAGATAATGACATAAAGCCTAAGGCAAACAGTAGGATTTTTAAAAAATAGTTTAGATTTAACATTTTCAACACCAAAGATATTTTTTTGATAATTTTAGATTAAAAATATCATTAAAGCTATAGTTTATTTAAATACTGTAGTTTTCCATATTTGTAATATGCAGCACATGCCCCTTCAGATGATACCATACATGAACCAAGTGGGTTTTGAGGTGTGCAAGTAGTTCCGAACACTTTACAATCGTAAGGTTTTGCAATACCTTTTAAAATATCTCCACAGATACATAGTTTATGGTCATTAATTGGCTTATTTGGAAGAATATCTTTGAATACTTTTTCGGCATCTAATTCTCCATACTCATCTTTTAATTTTAATGCGGAATAGGGAATATCTCCTATACCTCTCCATCTAAATGTTTTTCTTGGTTCCATATACTTATTAATCATCTCTTGAGCCTTTATGTTTCCTTCCCAGTTTACAGCCCTTTTATACTGGATTTCCACTTCCCTTCTGTTTTCTTTAAACTGTCTAATTATCCACAATATACTTTCCATAATATCAACAGGCTCAAATCCTGCCACCACAACAGGTGTTTTATATAACTCAGCAATTTCTTTATATATTTTGGCTCCTGTTATAACTGAAACGTGAGACGGAGCTATAAAACTATCTATTTTAGCTTCTCCACTATCCATTATAGCTTTAACAGGAGGGGGAACTAATACATGATTTATATGAAAGTAAACATTTTTTATATTCTCTTTTATAACTCTCTCTATTAATGCGGCTGTCATCGGTGTAGTAGTTTCAAATCCTATTGCAAAGTAAATAACATTTTTATCTGGATTTTCTTTTGCAATTTTTAGAATATCAAAAGGTGCATAGACTATCTTTACATTTTTTCCTTTTGCTCTCTCTTTTTGGAGGGAACTTTTTGAACCGGGAACTCTAATCATATCTCCAAGTGTGGCAATAATATTTTTCTCATCTTGAGCAAGGGCTATAGCATGGTCTATTCTTTCTTTTGGCATTATACAAACTGGACAACCGGGTCCATGAATAAAATCTATTTCTTCAGGTAATAGTTGTTTTAATCCATATTTCATAATTGTATGTGTATGTCCACCACAAACTTCCATTATCTTTATAGGTCTATCAACCTCATCCCTTATAAGCTTTGCTAAAGCCTGTATCTTTTTACTGTCTCTAAAATCTTTTAAGTAATTTACTTTTGACATTTTACTCTCCAAGTAGTTCTATTTTCTCTTCCTCTTCAATCTTTTGAAGAATTTCTTCATAAATTTTTAGACTTTCAAGGGCATCTTCTTCACTCATCTTGGTCATTGCATATCCGACATGAATTAGAACATAGTCCCCTACATCTACAGGTTCAGACATTAAATCTAAAGAAACCTTCCTTTTAACTCCCATTGTGTCAACTATTGCATAGTTATCATCAAGTATCTCAACTATTTTGGAAGGTATTGAGAGACACATATTGTTTTTACCTCCAGTTTTTTTATTATCCCAAAGTATAAGTGTTTATGAATTAAATATATATTCTAATATCTATATATTTTCTTTATTTACTAAAGACGGCTATAAGTTTAGACTTTTACAAATATTCCACCGAAGGCTATATTTTGTTTGTCCATCGGTAGTTTTCTGTTTACAAGGATATTATATTTTCCACCGAAATGTTTTAAAAATCTGCCCGTTAACACTGGGTTTGAAAAGAGGTTTCCTGATATAGCTATATTTTTTAGTTTTAGTTTACTTGAAATAGTAGCAGTTTGCTCAATAATCCAGTTTCCAAGACTTTCAAAAATTGAAAATGCAATTATATCATCTTCAACACCTGCTATTTTGTAGGACAGTGTGCTTTGAACCGTTTTTGTCCAATCAAGGTAAAAAATTCCATTTTCTTCTTCAATTTTAAAATCAACCATAAGACCCTGATTTCCCATAAAGTCTAAAGATTTACTCTGTAGATAAAGATAAGGCTCTTCAAAGTAGGAAGTTTTTTCGTAAGGGAATACACCAAGCAGATAGGAGATAATATTTAAAATATGTGTAATACTGTTTATCTCTTTTCCTTTTTCATTTTCATCAGGTTTTTGTATTTTATCCTTAACATGAGGAAATTTCTTCATATAGTTTTCAACTAACCTTTTTCCCTCTTCTGAGTTATTTTTTATATACTCTAAAATCCAAAATGTATCCTTTCTTAAATCTCCATATGTTATAGATGACTTTATCCATACAACAGGTTTTAATTTTTCATTAAATCTTTTTACAGCTATTACATCTTGATTTGAGTAGTATGAAAAATAAACTCCTACTGTTCCCTCTTCAAATTTGTTATGCTCAGCAATTACAGATAGTATTGCTCCCTCATACTCTTTAAAGACATTTTTGTTTTTATATTTAACTCTTATATCTTCAAACTCTCCATTTAAAATATTTACACTATTTAACTTATCCACAAAATCTGGAAGTTGGTAGAGAATTTTTTCTTTATTATCAATTAAATATTCACCATTTCCTAGGTCTAAAACTGCATACTCTCCAGCTACAGATAAATTTCCAGTTTTTTTAGATTTTATAATATTAGGTAGTATTCCCTTTTCACCTTCCTTTATTAAAGTTTTCCCTTGAGCTACAAATACATAGGTTTCTCTTTGCTCGTTAACAACTGGTAAATCAGCTTCCAAGTAAAAATCAGTAATAGGGATATTTTCGTCGCTGTCTGTAATAAAAATATAATCTATTCCGATTTCTTTCAGATGTTTCGATAAAAGAATTAATATAGGTTCATCTGGAAGTTTTATATTAATAAAGTTTTCTGCAAAAGAAACTAGCTCTTTTTCTGGGAAATCTTTAACTTGAGCTGTTAAAACAGGTTTTTCCTGTGAAGCTAAAGCTTTAATCTCTGCAGATGATAAGATAGCAATATTATTTAAAATCTGTGGATTTGTTATTAATACAGTTATAGGTTTTCCATTCGTTATTGACTTTATTTTTTCAATATTCTCTTTACTGATTTTTCCAATTAATTTTTTACCACTGTTTGTGTAAACATTAACTATATTCCCTTTATCAATAATTCCTGCAACAGTGTTCATAGCCCCTAAAGTTTTTTCTCCATCAAAGGCGTATCTTTCGTTCTCTCCTTTTTTCAGGTATAAAGGAGTTAAACAGTCATAGCAGGAGTTTA
Source organism: Persephonella sp. (assembly GCA_003978565.1). GTDB lineage: Bacteria > Aquificota > Aquificia > Aquificales > Hydrogenothermaceae > QNZC01. The sequence continues at coordinate 9,641 of QNZC01000071.1, forward strand.
AAGAATAATTTTCTTCCTCTTTACACTTTTCACACTTTTGGAAGAATTTAAATACTGTATTTTCCCTTTCAAATGGGTATTTGTATAAATAAGTGTAATGACTTCCACAGTATTCACAGGAAATAAACGGATAGTAAAATTTTCTATCAGATGGATTGAATAATCTTTCTAAACAAGATGGACAGGTTGATAAGTTTTGAGGTAAAACATTTAAATCTGTATTAATTTTAAATCCTTTATTTATTTTTTCAGGAATATTTTCAATTTGTGATATTTTAGCCTCCTCCATAAATATTGAAAGAGGCATTTTTTTCCCAAGCTCATCTAAAAACCTTTCTACCTTTTCTAATTCACTGTCTATATATATTAAAACTTTATCATTTTCTCTTTTTAAAACACCGTTAATGTTATGTTTATCTGCAATATCCTTTATTAAATTAAAAATATTTTCATTTCCAGAGAGAAAACCAAACTCTATTTTTAATTTAATCCTGTTTATAGTTTTCATCTGTTATCCTCTCTCTTACTAACTCACCGTTATAAGAACCAAAATGTTTTATTATCACATCTCTTAGAGAGTAATTATTAACTTTCTCATATGAAATGCCAAGTTTTTTTAGCTCTTTTAAAACCTGATAAGTTGCTGTTTTAAATCCTTCTTTTTCTAAACTTTCAGTTAGTCCTATCTCTGAAGAGCAAATCATTTCTGGAACAATTCCAACTATAACAACATCTGCCATTTTTCCTTTTAACTTTGTTAATCCTAACATCTGAACTACTTCAACTTCATGGGCAGTTTGTTTATACTCTCCAAGCTCAAGAATTTCATCAGCTGTTAATCTATAGACACTACCAGCTTTATCCTTTATAGATATTGTATCTACTAAAATGATATGGTCGTAATCTTCTAAATATTCCATTAATCTAAAACCGAGAGTTCCCGCATCTATTAAATCAACATTTGGAGAAAAACGATAATTTTCCTGTAGATATTTAACTATAAATACTCCTATTCCTTCATCTTTGAAAAGAATGTTTCCAATACCAACAACACCTATTTTTTTCATTATTTTTACCTCAAAAAAAGGACAGGGGGATAGTATTCCCTGTCCCTACAAGAATTTTAAGCTTGTCCTTTAACTTTTTTATACTTGTATCCACCAAAAACAATTCCAATATCACCTTCTCTCCAGAAGATAGTTCTCCAAACTTGGTAGTAAATATGGAATGCAACCCAAGCAAGTATTATCCACATTGTAAAGTGATGCCACCATCTAACTCCTGCATGTCCTCCTAGAAGCCAACCTACCCAGTCAGTTGCAAGATGAAGTAAAGTAGGCCACCATGTTCCTATTGATGAAAGTCCACTTTCAAGCCCTTGAACATACATATAAAATCCTGTAAGCAACATCCAGAGAAGAAGTAGATGAAGGATTGTAAAGTAAACTGCATTAAAACTGTCCATATGGGAACTGTCAAAGTTCTTTCTTCTGTTTAGTGTAATAAGGTTTAAAAATACTTCCCAGAATTCCTTCAGATTTTGTTTTGTTGGCAGAATTTTCTTATACATTCTCTCAAAATTACTTCTGAAGTAAAGATAAAAGATAACAATGGAAACAACGTCAAGAAGAAGAGCAGCAAAGAAGTGAATTAGTCTGTTATAAGCCATTACATATTTATGAGCGGCAGGGTCAGCTAAATAAGCCTGATAGTATGGATTTGCTATATAAAAACCCGTAATAACAGCTGCAACAATGGAGAAAACATTTACCCAGTGGATAATTCTCATTGTTGCAGTCATTCTTTTAACTTTTTTATACATTGCAGAAACCTCCTACAGGTTCAACCTTATAAACACCGAGCTCTTTACCTTTGGTGTCTATAATATGAACTGCACATGCAATACATGGGTCAAAAGAGTGAACTGTTTTTAGGATTTCAACAGGTTGTTCTGGATTAACAAGTTTGGTTCCTATTAGAGATGCTTCATAAGCTCCCATTCTGTTTTTATAATCCCTTGGAGCAGCATTCCATGTAGAAGGAACCACTGCCTGATAGTTAGCTACCTTACCATCTTTTATTCTTATCCAGTGTCCTAAAGCTCCCCTTGGAGCTTCAGTCAGTCCGTATCCTTTAAGCTCTTTTCCTTTTGTAATATCTTCAAAATCATACTCAGTCCATGTGCTAAGGTCTCCAGATGCTACATTTTTAGATAGCTCTGTTAACCATTCTTTCTTACATCAACCATTAGAGCTGTTTCTATTGCCCTTCCTGCAGTTCTTCCAACTGTTGAGAATAAAACTTTTGTAGGAAGATTTCCAGATTTCAAGAGCCAATCAACATAATGTTTAATTCTCTCATCTCCTCTAGCATATCCAACTATCATTCTTGCTAAAGGTCCAACCTCTACTCTGTGGTCATCGTATATAGGAGATTTAATCCATGAGTATTTACCTTTAGGGTCTATTATTCCTTCTTTTGTAAATCCTGTATATTTAGGATTTGTTTGTCCTTCAAATGGATGTAGAGGTTTATCTGTTCCTTCATACTCATACCACGAGTGAGTTACATCTTCAGCTACTTTTTCTTGGTCAACATCGTAAACTGTTGATAAATCCATATTTAAAACAAGTCCATTAGGGAATAATGTTTTACCTTTATACCAAGGATTATCATCCATTCTGAAATCACCGTAAACCATATAGTTTCCAAGACCTCTACCAACACCTGCTAAAGCCTCATCAGCATAAACAGTTCCTGCCATTAAAATATCTGGTAAGTAAGCTCTGTATATGAATTCTCTAGATAATGCTAAGAGGTCTCCAAACTGTCCAAGTCTAGCTGGATTTTGTATATCCTGAACACAGGTAACACCACCAACAACTAAAGATTGAGGGTGTGGACTTTTTCCTCCAAATATAGCCATTAGTTTAGCCATTTCCTTTTGGATATATAGAGCATCAAGATAGTGGGAAACAGCTATAAGATTTTGTTCAGGTGTGAATTTGTAAGCTTTACTTCCCCAGTAAGCATTTGCAAAAGGTCCAAGTCTTCCAGCACTTACAAACTTCTTAAGTCTCTCTTGAACTTCTCTAAATTTACCTTCACCATCATTCCATGGGTTTATAGTTTCCCCTGTTATAGGGTCCTTTAACATATTTGCCCACTTTTTAGCCTCTTGAGCTGCTTTTGCAGGGTCAGCTTTTAAAGCTGAAACTATATCAACCCAGTCTAAAGCGTGTAAATGATAGAAATGAACAACGTGGTCATGTATATAAAGTGAACCTTGAATTAGATTTCTTACAAGTCTTGCATTCTTAGGAGGAACAACCCCTAAAGCGTGTTCTACAGCCTGTGTAGATGTATAATAGTGGGTTCCCGTACAAACTCCACATATTCTCATTGCGAGAAGAGGAACATCTCTAGGGTCTCTTCCTTTCATTATAACCTCTAACCCTCTCCACATTGTAGAGGAGCTGTAAGCATCAACAATCCTGTTATTCTCATCTAAAACAGCTTCTATTCTTAAATGACCTTCAATTCTTGTAATTGGGTCTATAACTATTCTTTCTTTTGACATCCTTTACACCTCCTTATCTTGACTTTCTTCTTTTTTACCTGCAACTAAACTTGCAACAGCATGTACTCCAATTCCAATTGCTGTTGCAGTTAATATTCCAAGACCTATTTCATCAACAGTTGATTCTACTCCAGTGAGCCCTGGAGGTCTTATATCCGATGCTGCTAAAGGTCTTTCTGTTGCATATTTATCCCAGAAATCTGGTTCTGAACATCCGATACATCCTCTACCAACACCAATAGGCCAGTTGGTTCCTTCATTGTATCTTATTATTGAACAGTTGTTAAATGTGAATGGTCCCTTACATCCCATTTTGTAAAGACAGAAGTTATTTTTAGCTCCTTCGTCTCCCCACTCTTCAACAAACTCACCTGCGTCAAAGTGTGCTCTTCTCTCACAGTTATCGTGTATTCTGTATCCGAATGCAAACTTAGGTCTGAGAAGACTGTCAAGCTCTGGAAGTTCTCCTGAAAGGATATAATGTATAACTACACCAGTTATGTTTGCAGGATTTGCTGGACATGCAGGTATGTTAACTATAGGTTTTCCTCTTACAACATCCATTACTCCAACTGCTCCTGTTGGGTTTGGATATGCCGCAGGAACTCCTCCAAAACATGCACAAGACCCTACTGCAATAACTGCCGCTGAATGCTCTGCAAGATGTTTAACATGTTCAACACCAGTTTTAGCATGTCTTCCTATTGTAAATGCCTCCGGCATACCAACCGGTATAGAACCCTCCACAAATAGGAGATATTTTCCATCAAAATCTTTTACAGCTTTTTCTAAAGCTTCTTCAGCTTGGTCTCCTGCCGCTGCCATTAACACTTCATGATACTCAACAGATAGATATTCAAGTATTAACTCATCAATAGTAGGTGTTGCACTTCTGAGTAAAGCTTCACTGTTCCCTGCACAATCCTGTATATTAATCCATATAATTGGAACTCTATTCATAACTTCTGTAGCTTCTGCAACTAGAGGTTCGAAGCTTGGAGGAAGCATTAATAGTGCAGTTGTAGCTGAAACCCATTTTAAGAAATCTCTTCTTGAAAGCTCCCACATATCGAGCATTTTCTCGAACTTTACATCAGCCTCTCTTACAGGCTTCATAGCCTTAAGCTCATCAAGCCTCTTCCTTATCTTCTCATAAAGGGCTTTGTAATACTCTTCCCCACGGTTCGTATTTATATAGTTTGTGGGTTTTGTAAAGACATTCCTGAGATGTTCTCTACTGAAAAACTGCATAGTTAACCTCCTAACTGAACAGTGATTGATAGTAATTATTGAATGAATGCTTTTTCATTGTCAAGTATGTTTAAA
>QNZC01000024.1 GCA_003978565.1 Persephonella sp.
TTTTATATCCCTGACATTTTCTTTTATTTTAGATATATACTCGTTAATAGCATTTCTTAATATTATCTTTTCATCATTACTTATATTTTTACTCATTAAATCTCTTAAAGATATTTTCTCATAGCCATACTTATTTTTAATTTCTACTAATCTCATTAATTTATTTTCACCTATAGCAGATTTTAGGAATTTGTTATTGGAAGATATTACTGGGTCAGGTATTCCATCTGTTAAAACTACCACATAGTATTTATTATCACTCGTTTCTCTTACTATTTTGTAAATTTTCTGTATAGCTCCATACAATTCTGTATTTTGATTACTCTTTATATCTAAATCAGGTAGTTTATATAAGTTTTCTACTTCATCTATTGTAGATACAGAATTCCCTATTATTTTCGCGTCATCTGAAAAAGTTATTAAAGATATTTTATTTTCAGGAGTATTGTCCAATGTATCATTTAAATATGCAATTTCTTTCATAATATATAGAACTGTAAATTTTGATACATCTTTTCTATCGTTAATCTTCATAGATGTAGATCTATCTAGTAAAAATATTATATGAGAAGCAAAAGAAATATTAAATATAAAGAAATGCAAAAGTAATATCCACCTAAATAAACTTCCCATTTTCTAATTTACCTTGTTTAAACAAAAAAGTTTTTTATAAGAGTATATCATATACAATATATATTGTAGGATTTAAAAAACAATTTAATTACTTTTAGAAAATTCCCTTAATTTTTCTAAAACTTCAAAAGCTTTTCCACTGTAGATACTTTCTTTAGCCAATTCAATACCTTCTTTAATACTCTGAACCTTTCCTAAACTTTTTAAAGCAAATGCAGAGTTTAAAGCTACAAAATCAGTTTTAGCAGTTTTATCTTTACCTTCTAAAATATCTAGAGCTATCTTTAAGTTGTAATTAATATCCCCACCTTTTATTTCTTCCAAAGATGCCCTCTTCAATCCAAAATCCTCAGGCTTAACTGTATATACATCTAAACTTCCATTATCTATTTCAGCTACAACAGTGGGAGATGTTATAGAAACTTCGTCTAAACCTTCAGTTCCATAAACTACGTATCCTCTCTTTAATCCCAATTTAATTAAAACCTCTGCTATAGGCTTAACTAAACTTTCATCGTAAACACCAACTAATTGATAGTATGCACCTGTAGGGTTTGATAAGGGACCTAATATATTAAAAATTGTTCTTACCCCTAGTTCCCTTCTCTGTCCTATAACATTTTTCATAGCTGGATGAAATACTGGAGCAAATAGGAAACCTAAACCTACCTTCTCTATAGCTTCCTTTGTTTTTTCTGGAGATAAATCAATTTTTACTCCTAAAGCTTCCATTATATCTGCACTTCCACATTTGGAGGAGACAGACCTGTTTCCATGTTTAGCGACTTTAACACCTGCACCTGCAACAACAAAAGCGGTAATTGTAGAAACATTAAAGGTATCAACCTTATCACCACCTGTTCCGCAAGTGTCAACAAGATTAGACTTATCCTCTATATCTATCTTTACAGCCTTATCTCTCATAACTTTTGCTCCACTTGTTATCTCTTCAATAGTTTCACCTTTCATCTTCAATCCTACTAATATTCCGCCAATCTGTGTGTCTGTTAGTTTCCCTTCCATCAGTTCATTAAATAAAAATTCCATCTCTTTAGCTGTTAAATCTTTTTTTTCTGTTAATTTTTTTATTAAATCCTTTATCATTTATCATCTCCTATATTTTATTAACAATCTTTATATCTTCTTTTAAATTTACTTTTTTAAAATCCTCATCTAAAGTAATTAAATTATCTATATTGTTTTCTATGCATAGAGCTATAAGTAGTGCATCTTTAGGTAATAAACCATAATTTTTACAAACATAAAATAAAAGCTCATAAGTTTTATCTGTATATGAAACAAATTTAAACAGGGAGGTTATAATAGGCTCTAATAAATAAGCAATTTTTTTATAAATTTCCTTTGTAAAATCTGGATTATTTTTTAAATTCCAATAAGATTTTTTTGAAAAATGCTTTAACAGAACATATAAAATTTCCTCTAATGTATCCAACGTTATATAGTATTCATTGTTAGGATTTGTTTTTATAAAGTTTATTACCCCAACTGCTTTTAGATTATCCTTCATATACTCAATAATAATATTACTATCTACCATATATTTCTTCATAGATTTCTCCTATAAGTTCCTCAGCTGATTTATCTGTAGTTAATATTCCCCTAAGTTTTTCTAATGACATTTCTAATCTTTTCCTTTTCTCAAATTCCCTTATTAACTTTACAATTTCCTCAGAAGTCAATAAAGAAGATTTTATTTCTATATTTTTCATATCTTTGGTTTCTATTAAAACTTTTCCCATCTTTCATCTCCTAAAATCTTTCAGATAATAAAAAATTCTACTATAAGATTTAGTCTATTAATAAAAAACCTTCAACAATTTTTAATATTAAAATATTAATCAAAACCTTTTAAAGAGGTATAGAAATGGATATTCAAAAGTCAAGGGAGTTATTTAAAGAAGCTGAAAAATATTTAGTTGGCGGAGTTAACTCTCCAGTTAGAGCTTTTAAATCTGTTGAGGCAGAGCCTTTATTTATATCTAAAGGAAAGGGAAGCAGAATTTGGGATATAGACGGAAACAGTTATATAGACTATGTTTTATCTTGGGGTCCATTAATACTGGGACACTCTAATGACAAGATAATAAACGCAATAAAAGAGATTTCCAATTATGGAACAAGTTTTGGAGCTCCAACAGAGATAGAAGTAAAAATGGCTAAAGCTGTAATTGAGGCTGTTCCTTCAATAGAGATGGTTAGGTTTGTTAACTCAGGAACAGAAGCTACAATGTCAGCAATAAGATTAGCTAGAGGATACACAGGAAGAAAAAAGATTGTGAAGTTTGAGGGATGTTATCACGGACATGTAGACAGTTTATTAGTTTCTGCTGGTTCAGGAGTGGCTACATTTGGAATACCGGGAACACCGGGTATCCCAGAAGAGTTAGCTAACTTAACAATCGTATTACCTTACAATGATATTGAAAAGGTGGAGGAAGTCTTTAAAAAGTATGGTGATGAAATAGCCTGTGTAATTATAGAGCCTGTGGCTGGTAATATGGGAGTGATAGCTCCATCTAAAGAGTTCCATCAGAGATTAAGGGAGATTACAAGGGAGTATGGAGCTTTATTAATATGGGATGAAGTTATGACAGGTTTCAGATTAGCTTATGGAGGAGCTCAGGAGCTTTATGGAATAGAACCAGATTTAACAACTTTAGGGAAAGTTATAGGCGGAGGTTTACCTGTTGGAGCATATGGAGGAAAAAGAGAAATAATGGAAAATATAGCACCTGTAGGTCAGGTATATCAAGCTGGAACACTTTCCGGTAATCCTTTAGCTATGATGGCAGGTTTAAAACAGTTGGAGATATTAAAGGAAACTAATCCTTACAGTGAACTTGATGAGAAAGGTAAATTTTTGGAAGATGGAATAAACTTTTTAATTGATAAGTATGGAATAAAGGGAAGAGTAAACAGAGTAGGCTCAATGATAACTTTATTCTTCACTGATAAAGAAGTTAAAAACTTCTCAGATGCAAAATCAAGTGATTTAAAGATGTTTGCGAAATTCTTTAGAGAGCTTCTAAATAGAGGAATTTATCTTCCTGCATCTCAGTTTGAAGCTTGGTTCTTAAGCACAGCCCATTCTAAATCTGATTTAGAGGAAACTTTAAACAAAATAGAGGATGTATTTAAAATTCTTTAATCCTCTTCTTTTCCTTTTTATAGGTCATGGATAAAAGAAAGCCTACAGTAGTTGTAAGTAGCTGTCTTACAGGGGAAAATGTTAGATATGATGGAAAAGTTATAAAAAATCAGTTTGTAGAGAAGTTAAAAAATTATGTTAATTTAATATCTGTCTGCCCTGAAGTATCAATTGGTCTTCCAACTCCAAGAGATAAGATAGTTTTAGTTAGAGAGAATAAAAGTTATAAAGTTTATCAACCTTCAACTGGTATAGATTTTACTCAAAAATTAACAGATTTTTCTTTTAAGTTTTTAGAAAGTTTAAAAGATGTAGATGGTTTTTTACTAAAATCTAAATCTCCAAGCTGTGGTGTTTCTGGAACAAAATGTTATAAAAATAAAGATGGCTCTGGATTTATAGGAAGGAGAAGGGGAATTTTTGCTATAGAAACTAAAAAACTTTTCCAAAACTATCCTGTAGAAGACGAGTTAAAATTGGAAGATTTCCTTATTAAATTTGAATTTTTAACTAAAGTTTATCTTATTCGTTATTTTAAAATATTAGATATTGAAGAGTTTGTAGAAAAATACGGAAGAATTTTAAATTTTTACAATAAAAAAAGAACAAAAATTTTCTTAAAAAATCCATCTTTAGAAACTCTTTTAAAAATATTTAATGTGAGACTTACAGAAATAAGATTGAAAAAATATTTTAAAGGGAAAAAGATAGATTTTGAGCTTTTGAAAAGAGATAATTTGATAATTTTTCCTGATGAGTTATTAAAGTGAAAACTCTTAAATAGATTTAAATTTTCTCTTTAAAAATTCTATCTCTTTGTCTAAATCTAAACTGTTCTGTATATAATCGTTATAAATCTTTTCCAGTTGAGTTTTAATTATATCTATACCTTCTAAAAACTTTTCAACATTCTTCTGTTCTGAATTGTTAAGAGATAATACTAATCTGTATAAATAATCTCCTATCAATTTCTCTATCTCATACCTTTTTACAGATGGAATATCTGTCCCCTCTATTTTCTCTAAAATATCTGCTATCTTCTCAAGCTCATCATATATCTTCTTTCTATCTTTGGAAGACAAATTAGGAATTTTTATAATCTCAATTAAAATCGTTAAAAATTTATCTTTTAGATTTGAAGTTCCCTTTTCACTCTTTGTCTTACCTTTATTACTATCTGATTTATTCTTAATAAAGAAATACCAAACTAGAAAAGCCACTATCAAAAGCCATATTAAAAAAAATAGTAATTTAAGAGACATCTCTACACTACCTTCTCTGGATTTTCAACTTTCTCAGACTGTTTCTCTTCATGTTTTAAAGTTTCCGCTAAAGTTTTATTCATCTCATCTAATTTTTGTATATTCTCTTGAGCTACTTTTATTCCCTCTTTTCTTATTCTCTCATAGTCTGTTATTGCTGATAAAAGTGTATTATATGCTTCTTCTAACTTCTTCATAGCTATAACTGGTTCAGTGTAAAGTTTTTCAATTTCCCCAGTTTGGGATTTTATAGCCTCTGCATTGTCCTTTAGAAGCTCTGCAGTATACTCCTGTGTAGCTCTTACAGTTTCTATAGCTCTCTTTTGATTTAGTAATGAACCTCTTATCGCTAAACCTACCATTAAAACTGTTCTCGTAATGGAAGTTGTTCTCTCTAAAGATGAAAGAAGCATTTTATTATTGGTTAAAGTTTTTTGTATAGATATTAAAAACTGAATAGTTGCTTGAAGCATAGTTTGAAGGTCTTGAAGACGGGTTGAAAGAATAAATAAGGCATTCTCTAACTTCTCTCTTTCAAATTTATCTGTGGTATTTTCCAGTCTCTTTTTGATTTCTTCTATAGCTCGCTTACCTATTTCTATTTTTTCTTCTAACTCATTCTGATACTCTTTAAGTTCACCCTGTAAGTTTTCTAGCTCTATATTATCCCTTAATATCTGGTCTTTAGCATCTTCAAGGGACATCATAATTTTTTCAACATAATCCTTTACAGTTTCATATCTCTCAGCTATATATCTAACTAATTTATCACCTTTTGGAACTAAACCTAAAAACTTCTTCCAGAGAGGAGCTTTTTCGTAATAGGCTGGATTAAGCTCTTCTAGTTTTTCCTGTAAAGTTATTAATCTATCTGTTATAGGTCTGGTGCTTTCATCTTTAGCATAAAAAACTATTTTTCTCTCTAAAGCTGATATTTTAGAAGATATTTCTCTCTGTTCCTGTAAACCATACTTGTCTGGATTTTTTATAATCTCATCCAGTAAAACTTTATCAAATTTAATCTCTTTAGGCTTTGGTAGTTTTATATCTACTTTTTCTTTTGTATCAGTTTTTTCTTCCATATTATCACCTTTTAAATTATGATTTATTCTTTAATATATATAGATTGTAATTTTCTTGCCAGAAATGGAAATGTGATAACTCCCCAGATTATACCAAAAACCAGATATTTATAGGCAACTTCTTTAGATAAACCAAAGAATGAGATATTGATTATAGTTTTAGCTATCTTTAATAGAAAAAGTAAAAATATAAGTAAGAGTAGAACACCGAAGATTAAATAACTATAGTAAGTTATAGCTTTAGCATACTTATATCTGAAATCTATATAGTAAAGTAAACCTAATGAAAATAAAAATATTGAGGTTAGTATATAACCAATTCCTAATCCTGTTGCTATAGGAAATAACATTTTATCTCTCCAACTTTAATTTATGGGCTTTACCTACCAACTCAAGTATATGTTTATATCCCTTCATTTTTATATGATTTTCTAATCCTTCTATTATCTTTAATGGGGAGTAAGGGTCAAAGAATAGAGCTGTTCCTATTTGAACCGCCAAGGCTCCAGCTAAAATATGTTGAAGGGTGTCTTCAGTTTTTGATATACCACCTACACCAATTATAGGAATATCTGTTTTATATTTCTCATAAACTTGATAAATCATTCTTACCGCTATTGGAAGAATAGCTGGACCTGACAGACCTCCTGTTTTAGTTGCTAAAATAGGTTCTTCCCTTTCTACATCTATCGCCATCCCTAAAAGTGTGTTTATAAGAACTAGCCCATCAGCATTAGCCTCAACAGATGCTTGAGCAGTGTCTAATATATTTGTAATATTTGGACTAAGTTTTACCAGTAAAGGTTTTTCCACAACATTTCTAAGTTTTGATACTAAACTGTATAGAGTTTCTGGGTCAGAGCCGAAGGCAATTCCGCCTTTTTTTACATTTGGACAGGATACATTTAACTCTAATATGTGAACTCCATCTGTTTTATTTAAAAATTCACCAACCTTTAAATACTCCTCTTCATCTTCGCCGAAAATATTAGCAACTATAACTGTATCGTATTTTTTTAATTTTGGAAGTATCTTTTCGGCGAAATATTTAACTCCGGGATTTTGTAAACCTATTGAATTTAACATTCCTGCGGGAGTTTCCACTATCCTTTGAGGAGGATTTCCTTCCCTTGGTCTGTAAGATAAACCTTTTACTACAACAGCACCTAACTGAGATATATCAAATAAATTCTCTGCAACTTCTAGTCCATAACTGAAACAGCCTGAAGCAGTCCAAACTGGATTTTTAAACCTTATTCCAAATAACTCATAGGATAACGGCTTATCTAAAGGTTTTATAAAATCCGCCAATTCAATCTTCCTTCTTGTAAGATATAACTTCTTTTAATTTTAACCTAATTTTATTTCCTTATAAAAAAGATTTGAATAAAAAAAAGAAAGAGATAATAATCTACTCATTTATTCTATATATCCTTTCTATTGGTAGAGGTCTTCCGAAATAAAAACCTTGACCATATTTAACACCTGTCTCAATAACTTTCTGTAGAATTTCCTCATTCTCTATAAACTCTGCTATAGGTTCCTTTCCTATTTCTTTAGAGAATGTAGCTATATGTTTAAAGATATTATAATAATCTGGGCTTCTGGTTATATTTTTAACAATTAAGCCATCTATTTTAATGTATCTAACATTCATTTCTGTTAATAATACAAAGTCTGTATTACCTTTACCAAAATCATCTAAAACGAGGTTGTATCCTTTTTCAATTAACCCATCAATATTTTTCTTGAAAGGTTCATAGTTTTTAATATCTTCAGCATCTGTAATCTCAAGATAAATTCTTCTTACAAATTCATCATCTAAATCTCTTAATATTTTTAATATTTCCTCATTTAAGAAATCAGATGAAGATAAATTTATACCTATTTTTAAATCTTTATACTTTTTAAGTATTTTTATGTTGAACTTAATAATTAATTTTGTAAAGTTAGCATATGCACGGGTTCCCTTTATTAAAGATATGTAAGGTAAAGGCGGTAAAATCTCCCCTTTATATTTAAGTCTTGCCAATGCTTCATAATATAAGACTTTGTTCTCTTTCACATTCATCACAGGTTGATAATAACACACTACATCTTCATTCTCTATTATTTTAATAATATCAGGGATAGAAAGATTAGGAATATCATCATCTTCTTTAAAGAACTCTATTCTATTTCTACCTTTTTCCTTAGCTTTATAAAGGGCTGAATCCGCTTTCTTTATAGCATCTTCTAAATCTTTGGCTTTGTTAGTTTCTAAGAATACACCAAAAGATGCGGTTACCTTTATTCCATCAACAACATTATCCTCTACACTTTTTCTTATTCTATCCAAGATATTAAATACAACTTCCTTATTCTTTTTAGGGGTATTTAGCAGTATTAAAAACTCTTCTCCACCATATCTGAAAACTAAATCATTTTTTCTTAAATTTTTAGCAATAGTTTTTGCGAATTCTCTCAATACTAAATCTCCTCTTTCATGTCCAAAACTATCGTTTACTTTTTTAAAGTGGTCTATATCTGTCATTACAACTACATAATGTTTAGGATTTATCATATCTCTTATACTTTCTAGATAGTTTCTGTTATATACACCAGTTAAACTGTCAGTGAAAGCTTTCTGTTTAAGTAGGAAGTTTCTGAATATTGAGTATAGAACCAGTAAGAATATTACACCAATGAATAAAATTACAAATAGAATTGCCCATTTAATATAAAAAGCCATATTCTCTATCTCTTTTAATGTTTCAAAAGAAAAATCTATGGCAACGACTAATTTGACAATTCCCTTTTGCACATAGGCATGATAGTAGGTAATACCTATAATGTTATTATCTTCATGTTTTAAGTATGTATCTATTCCATCATTTGAGACTTTTCTTACAACATCTATTTCATTTTTATCACTATCTAAAGAGTATGGTGTAAATGGTGTTCCAACATCATAACCTCCTTCAAAAACATCCATAATATATCTTATCTTGTCTCTAATTGGGTCTTTATATAGAATTAGTATGAACTTTATTCTATCTGTATTGAATATTATTAGTTTATCTCTTAACTCTTTTCTAGCCTTTGGTTCTATAATCAATTTTAAAAGAACATCCTCTGAAGGACTGCTTAGTATACTTGTTATAGCATTATCTATCGCATCAATTACATTTTTAGTTGAATACTTGATTATTTCCTGTTCAACCTTTTTTTGTATTATGGGGATTGAGGAATACAAAATCCCAAAAATTATTATGGAAATAGTTAAAGCCTCTAAAAGATAAGCAATACTTCTCTTTGAATTTATTTCTTTCATTGTTCCACTCTGTATTAATTAATATTTTAATATTTTACTTTAATTACAATTTAAATACTTCCTACTATCTATATAATTGTTATATTTAGAAGGTAGTTTCAAGCTGATTTTTTTCAACTCCTCTTCAAAGATTACTAACATAGTTCTTCCATTCTTAACAAAGAACACTCCAAGACAGTTCGGACAATACTTTAGAGATTTGCAATCTAAGGCGAAAGTAATCTTCCCAACATTTACATTGGTCTGTAAATTTTTTACAAAAACAATATCTGCACTGTTTAATTCAGACCGATTAGCTTTTTTAGCATTGTTAAATAAGTTTAAATCATTTTCAGAACTACCTACTACACAAAGTTTAGGATTACTTTTACCAGTTATATCACTAACAAATTTAGCTAAAGCTTTTGTTTTAATATCATTTTTATTGTTAGAACAAACACTTACCAAATCACCTGCCATGCTGATTTTTATAAAAAAAATATTAATAATAAGGAATAAAGTTAAGCTTGTAGCTAAATTTTGCAAAAAAAATCCTTTGTAAAACATTTACCCTCTCTCTCAATTTTATTCCTATCTCTCCATAGTTAATACTATATCTATTTTGTTAAAATGCTGTGAAAACAGTTCCTTGCAATTTGTATTATTTAATATTTTTTTCAACTTTTTCATAATTTAATTTCAAAATTAAAAATTTATACATATTTAATTTACATAAAAATTTTACAAATTTAATAAATATTTCAATAATTAGAATAATTTTATATATAAAATCATAAAATTTCTAATGTTCAGACAGTTAACATTTTTTCTATAGTTAAGCTTACACTTTTTCCTAAAGCCTCCAAATTGTATCCCCCCTCTAATATAAATAAAAATGGTATATTTGCAGAATTCAATATACTACTTACAATTTCTCCTATTCCTTCAGTTGAAACTTCTAAATATGCCAATGGGTCATCTTTATGTAAATCATACCCTGCAGAAACTAAAATAATATCCGGTTTAAAATCATCTATCAATTTAGGCAATTTTTCATTGTATATAGATATATATACTTCATCTCCTGTTCCTGCAGGTAGAGGAATATTATAATTATATCCATAACCTTTTCCTATTCCCCTTTCATCTTCAGGACCAGTTCCAGGATAAAATGGGTATTGATGTGTAGAAAAGTAAAAAACTGTATCATCATTATAAAATGCCTTTTGTGTTCCATTACCATGATGGGCATCAAAATCAATGATAAAAACTTTTTTAAAACCTTTCTGTTGAGCGTATCTGGCAGTTATAGCTATGTTATTGAATATACAAAATCCCATAGCTTTAGAGTATTCGGCATGATGTCCCGGTGGTCTTACTGCACAGAATACCCTTTCCACAACACCCTCTTTTATTTTATCTATTGCCTCTAATCCAGCTCCTACAGCATACAAGGCAACTTCATATGAATATACAGAACATACAGTGTCAGGGTCTAAATTTGTTCCACCTGCAGAGCATAAATCCATTATCTCCTGTGGATAATAAAAATCGTGAACTAGAGCAACATCTCTAGCAGTTGCCTTTCTAGGTTTTATCAATACTAAATCTTTTTCAAGAGGCTCTACATACTTTTGAATAGATAACAATCTTTTGTGGTTTTCAGGATGACTTTCTCCAGTGTTATGTTTTAAGTATATAGGGTCATATATATATCCTACTTTCCTCATAATACACCTCTTTTTTAAAGAAAATAAATTATAACTTTATATTAAACTAAAATTTATATATAAAAAGATGAAATTCTTATGTAAAAAGAAAAAAACTTCTACAAGAAAAAGAGGTCTCTAACTAAATTTTTTTATCTAGCTATCAAATTTAGGATATGAACCTAAAATTTTAAAAAATGGAGATTTTTTCTCTAACTCATTTAAGGCATCTCTTATATTTCTATCTTCAATATGTCCCTCTATATCAGTAAAGAATATATAATCCCAAGCTTCTCTTTTTGAAGGTCTAGACTCTATTTTTGTCATATTTATATTGTATTTATACAAAATCTCTAAACTTTTATATAAAGCTCCTACTTCATTTTTTACAGAGAAAATAAATGTTGTTTTATTCTGTTTACCTTTTGGGACAGGCTCTTTCCCTATAACTAAAAATCTAGTTTTGTTGTGTTTATGTTTATCTATCTTCTTCTCCAATATATACAATCCGTAGTATTCGGCAGCAGCTTCACTTGCTATTGCCCCAGCTTCATAATCATCTTTAGCTATCTCTGCCGCTCTTGCGGTGCTTTCAACCTCAATAATAGGAACATTTGGCATATGTTTTAATAACCATTCTCTAGTTTCCGCTAAAGCGTGGCTATGTGTATAAATTCTCTTTATTTCGTTTATATTCGGATTTTTACTAAGTAAGTGTAAATTGATTTCTAATATAATTTCTCCACTTATCAAAAGAGGATAATCCACAAGTAAATCTAAAGTATAGTTGACTACCCCCTCTATTGTGTTCTCTATAGGAACAACTCCATATTTAGCAGAGCCTTTCATTATCTCATCGAAAACATCCTTTATAGTTTGGGAAGGGATAAACTTTACAGACTGACCAAAGTATTTAATTGCTGCCTGATGTGTAAATGTAGCCTGTGGACCTAGATATGCCACCTTTATATCACTTTCTAATGACCTACAGGCAGATATAATCTCTTTAAAAACATACTTTATAGCCTCTGTAGGAAATTCACTTCCAAGCTCTTTATTTTTTTCTTTTAATCTTTGAAATATCTCATTTTCTCTCTTCGGATTGAAAATAGGAAGATTACATAATTTTTTTAATTCTCCTACATCTTTGGCAACTTTAGCCCTTTCATTTAACAATTTTAAAATTTCATCATCAATAACATTTATTTTTTTTCTTAATTCTTCTAATTTTTCATTACAGGAGTTATCTTTCATATAACTTTCCTCCGATAGATAATACAAAATATTTCTTATAATCCATTATAACCTGCGTATATATTAAATAAGTAGAAAAATAACTGTGATAAAAACTACAGTTATTCCCTTAAATTTTTGGGAATAAATTTATAAATGGGAACAACAATATTTAAATTGTTTATTTTCTCAAATTTATACAGATTTTTATCTATCAAAAAAGATGTGTATGCGGAAACAATAGCATTTATTTCATTTTTTAATTTTTTTCTATCTTTAGATAAATAGGAAAAGTCTAATATTAAACCTGTTTTTTTTAAATTATAAATTCTCTGTTCTAAACCTTCTCTAGTGTAGTTAGGTAATAATTTTTTTCTTATAAACTGTGAAAAGTATAAATCTGTATCTGTAAGGCATATAACTTTACCATTTATACCAACATCTTTAAAATCCTCAAACTCAAATATATCAATTAATACAGAATAAAGAGCTTTGTAATCTTTTATATTTTGTGAAAGAAAATTTTTATTTTCAAAGTTTATATTAAAAATAACTCTCTTACTTTTAAAGTGGTCTAAAAACCAGTATAAACCCTCTTTAAAAAATGTAGATAGATAAATTAAATTTCCTTTTTGCTCTATTACAGCTACAGAGTAAGTTTTATCACCATTTATATTAACTCCAACATACATATACCTTGACCTTCAAAGTTAAAACAAACTCTCTATATCTTCTTTCGAAAGTTTAAAGACACTTATATCTTTTTCATAAATTGTTTGTAATGCCTTTTTCGCTTCCTGCAGTTTTAAAATTTTTTCTTCAATACTATTTTCAACAATTAGCTTGTACACAAAAACTTTGTTTTCCTGACCTATCCTGTAAGCTCTGTCTATTGCCTGTTGTTCTGTAAATGGGTTCCACCAAGGGTCATATATTATAACTGTGTCTGCTTCAGTTAGATTTAATCCTAAACCTCCAGCTTTTAAACTTATTAAAAATATATTTATATTCTCATCTTCCTTGAATTTTCTTATTATCTCTTCTCTCTTTCTAGTCTGTCCAGTTAATTTTAGATATTTATAATCTTTCTTTAAGAGAATATCCTTCTCTATTATATTTAACATTTTAACAAATTGTGAAAATATAAGTATCTTTCTGTTCTCTTTCGTTAATTCTTCCAATAAGTCTTCCAGAAGTTCCAGTTTTGCACTTTCTTTTATATCTTTATTCTCATTTAAAAGTCTTGGATCACAGGCTATTTGTCTTAACTTTAAAAGGGCATCTAATATATGTATATAGGATTTTTCTAACTTTTGTTTTTTTAATAAATCTCTAATTTTTTTATTTAATGAAACCCTGACAGTTTCATATAGCTTAGCCTGTTTTTCCTTAAATTTTGTATATTTGAGTATCTCTATCTTAGGTGGTAATTCCTTTAATACACTTTCCTTTGTTCTTCTTAAAATAAATGGTTTTATCTTTTTTGCAAGTAATTTTTTTGCCTGTTTATCATTCTTCTTTTCTATAGGATTTTTAAAGTTTTCGTTGAACTCCCTTTCTGTTCCTAAAAAACCCGGCATTAGGAGATTAAATAATGCCCATAGTTCAGTTAAATTGTTCTCTATAGGCGTTCCAGATAAAGCCAGTTTTCTATCTGCTTTTATAGATTTGACAGCTTTATATGTTTTTGTTTTTGGATTTTTTAC
>QNZC01000053.1 GCA_003978565.1 Persephonella sp.
TACATACGACAGTAAGCAAAAGACACAAAGGGAAGCTAGAAAACAGATTAAAGCACCTATACCAAGAGCAAAAAGGGAGACAAAGGAAGTTAAAACAGATAAGGAAAGAGATATTAGAGATATTTACAAACTGGGTAATAGAATATGCAAGAAGTTATGGGATAAAGATAATAGCAATAGAAAAACTATCGTTCAAAAACATACCAGAATGGAAAAGTAGCAAAGCGATAAAAAGATTTACAGAGTGGTTTTACAGCAAAGTAAGGAGCAAATTAGAATACAAAGGGAAGATAAGAGGGATAAGGATAATAGAGGTAAACCCAGCAAATACAAGTAGATATTGTCATAGATGTGGGAGAAAAGGAAAAGCAGAGAAGTTAATATTTAAATGCGAATGTGGAAAATATGACAGAGACTACAATGCGAGTGTAAATATAGGGAAAAGAGCAATAAAGATAATAAAGAAGATAAGTCAAAATCCCGAGAGCAAGGCTCAAAGGATACTCCTGCCAAAAATCCGTTCCGTCAGGGGCTTGCCAGTTTTACCAGTTTGTTATCAGTAATACCATTAACACGGCTTGTAGCTTACAGTGGTTTGGTGGAAGTATCAGCAATAAGACTTAAAAAACTAATCAAATGGGTAGATTTACGCGATTATGGATATGGATAGATGGAACGGAAAAGACAGATTAATTGTAATTACAGGAACAACTGCAACGGGAAAAACAGATTTAGCCATAGAGTTAGCAGAAAAAATTAACGGGGAGATTATAAGTGCAGATGCTATGATGGTTTATAAGTATATGGATATAGGAACAGCTAAACCATCTAAAGATATTAGAGAAAAAATTTCCCATTACTTAATTGATGTGGTAGAACCTTCAGAGTATTTTTCTGTTAAAGAGTTTATCCATTTAGCTGAAAAGTATATAAAGGATATTCAGAATAAAGGAAAAACTCCAATAATTGTAGGAGGAACTTGGCTTTACATTCAGGGATTACTCTATGGACTATCTGATGCACCAAAGGGGGATTGGAAAATAAGGAAAGAGCTTTATAAGAAGGAAAGTAGTGAACTTTATGAAGAGTTAAAAAAGGTAGATTTAGAATATGCGAATAAAATCCATAAAAATGATAAAAAGAGAATAATAAGGGCTTTAGAGGTATTTTATATTTCTGGAAAACCTCTTTCATATTTTCAAAGAAAACATAGTTTTAAAGAAAAAAAGTATGAGTTTTTAGGTTTTGTGTTGGAAAGGAATAAAGATGAGATTATGGATAGAATAGAAAAAAGAGTTGAGTTGATGTTTTCACAAGGGTTAGTCGACGAGGTTAAATTTCTTTTAGATATGGGATATAGAAACTTTCTAACCTCATCACAGGCTATAGGTTATAAGGAATTGATACCATACTTTGATGGAAAGATTTCTTTGGAAGAGGCAAAAGAAGATATAATAAAAAATACAAAAAAGTTTGCTAAAAGACAAATTAGAACATTTAGGTCAAAATTTGTTAATAAAAGTAGCTGGAATTTTGTAAATTTATCTGGTGAAAATTTTATAAGACCATTTGAAAAATTTTATTGCAATTTTGAAAAAAATCATTTAGATTAAAAATTATTAAAAAATGTTAAAATTATAAGCATAAATGACAATTTAGTTAATAAAAACTTTGGAGGAGGTATAAATGAACATTCAAGATGAAGTTTTAAACAGATTAAAGGAGGAGGGGAAAGAAATAACAGTTTACTTAATCAGAGGAACAAGGATAACTGGTAAAATTGAAGGTGTTGACCAATTCACGATTTTACTTAACGTAAATGGGGAAAAACAACTCATTTACAAACATGCAATTAGCACTATTGTCGTAGTATAGTTAATCTTTGTAAAGTCTTCTCTCTTTTATATAATTTTCTACATTCGGGGGAACCAGATATGTTATTGGTATTCCCCTCTTAATCTTATTTCTAATCTCTGTAGAGGAAATATCAATTTTTCTTCCATTAAAGAAGTAAATATTTGCCGAGAATGGGTCTACATATTTTTCTAATCTTATACTTTTACAAAACATACTTTTCAGGTAATCATCTAACATTACTAAAGTGTCTCTACCTCTACCTATTACTATAAAATTTGTATTTTCCAATAAAACATTGTATTCTTTCCATTTATGTAATGTTAAGAATGCATCACTTCCTACGATAAATATTGGATTGTAATTAAGTTTGTTTTTGTAATACATTATGGTTTTTATTGTGTATGAAATTTTATTTTCTTTTATCTCCCTATCATCTATTTCAAAAAACGGATTATATTCTGTGGCTAGTTTTAACATGTTCAGTCTATCTTCAGGTTTTGCATTACTTTTACTTTTTAGAGGTGATATATAGGTAGGTATAAATACAATTTTATTTAGATTAAAGTATTCTCTTATATCTTCCGCAAGTCTCAAATGTCCTATATGGACTGGGTCAAAGCTTCCACCGTAAAGTCCTATCATAAATAAATCCCCCAAAAAATATTTACATTTAATTTAAAATTTTCTGTTAAAAATTAGAATTTTTAATGAATTTATCGTGAACTTAAAGTTCTAATCTAACTTTCCTATTTCTTTTTCTATTTTAATTTTTGTTAAAACTAAATTTAAAACAGAGTTTACTAAATTAATTTGGGCATCTGCTAAACTACTTTCAGAACTGATTAAGGCAACTATATCATTTTTACCTACTTTATACTCTCCCAAAGTTTGTTTATAGTTCTCTTCAGATTGTCTTATAATTTCCTTCGCAAGATTAACTTTTTCTAAATTCTTTTTATATTCTATATACATCTTAAAGAGACTTAACTTTAACTCTCTTAAAGTTTCCTCTACCTGATATTCTGTTGAAAGTTCGTTATATTTTGCAGATAGATAGTTATGGTATCTGCCTAAACCGTCAAATAGAAGCCAATCAAATCTAACTCCATATATGTTATAGTTATCTTTACCTGTTAAAGAGTTGTAAACTTTATTCTTTTGAAAGAATACAGATACTGTAGGGGCATAACTGTATATATACTTTTCCCTTTCTAAACTGGCCAACCTTTTTTTATACTTTAGACTTTTAACGATAGGTCTGTTTTTTAAAAACTGATTGTATAAACTCTCAAAATTTTCTAAATTACTTTCACAGTAAGTATATAACACCTTTTCATTTATTTCTGTTCTCTGCTCTAAAGGTATCCCTAATAAACTATTTAACTCTGCTAAAGATGTTTGATAGTCAGCTTCACTCTGTATATAGAGGTATTTTGTGTTTTCATATCTAACTTTAGCATTTAAAACATCAGACTTTTTTACAAGTCCCAGTTTGAACTTTTCAAGGGATAATTTATAATCAACTTCAGCAGATTTTAGTTGAATTTTTCTATATCTTAAAATCTCTTTTTTAGCTGTAGCTGTAAAGTAAGCCTTTTTAACTTTATACACAAGATTTATAATTTCCTCTTTAAAGTTTTCCCTTTGGTAAAGATAGTTTGTCTTTTCCAATTTATACTGAATTATATTTTTCCCACTATCGAATATTGTCCAGTTTATAGTTAGAGAATGGGTTCTAGAAAAGTATTCTAAAGGATTTATGTCATTATATTTACTGTAATTAAAACTGTAAGACACCGTAGGGAAAAAGTTAAATAATTCAGATTTATAAGAAAATTTAACTGACAGTAATTTTTTTTCTTCAGATTTTAATTTTGGATAATTTTCCTTTGCTAGTTTTACGGCTTCCCTTAAGGATAATCCATAAGACAGAGAAGAAATAAAGAAAAAAATAATAAAAGTCTTTACGAATATTCTTACCATTCTATTAACTTTTCTAAAAGTTCTCTCTGTTTATCTGTTAAAATTTCTATAGTTTTCATATATTCTACTATATCTAAGAAAGATATTTCTAATTTTAGTCTGGCAATCTGTATTAAAGAGCTTCTTATTGCAGTTATATTTTTTCTCTTTATAAATGTGCTTAATTTTCTCTTTATTATATTTATCTTTGCTTTCCTATCTAAAATCTTTTCAGAAATCCTTCTATGTATTAATTCAATTTTTCTAATTTGATGATTTGTAAGTTTAAGGTTATCCCTATTTGTAATAACAACATCGTATAAACTATATTTTTCAGTTATATAATAATTTTCAATATCCTTACAATTAGAAGGAACTGTCCTATATACAGTTTTCATTTTTACTATAGGTTTACATTCTCTAGTAGGTTTATACTTTTTTTCTAAACTTTCTAATTCTCTCTTTAGTTCTAATTCATCAATAATATCTCTATTATCAAATTCGTCCTCTAATTCTTTCTTCTCTAATTGTCTTTCTAAATCTTCAATGTCATAAGCTTTAGCTAGAGAGATAGAAAGAAGATAAAGAATTAAGGTTAAACTAATAAAAATCTTTAATAAATTTTTCAATTTTACTTACCTCTCCTTAATCAATTTTTAAATTAAAAATTTTAATTGCTATATCATTATTTAATAAATCTGACTTAAAAAAAAGTTTAGTGTGAATTTTGTGTGAAATTTTAAGGTTAAACAATGAAATTTTAAATTTAAAAAGTCATTACTTTCTTCTCCTTATAGGAAAAAGTCTTCTAGTTGCTGTTTTAGGTTTATATCCAAATCTTTCCCTTAACTCAAATTTACTTTCAGAAATAAAAATATATTTAGGAATGTAATACATTAAAGCTAATGTTGTTGTTAAAACACTTACACCTATATATTCAGGTAGTTTAAAGCTAGGAGCTTTTATAATAATCTCCCTTAAAACTGCTATTAATGTGGTTTTAACCATTAAAGATGTATCAATTCTTCGTTCTTTAAGATATATAATTGTTAATCTAAAAAGCTCTATTAGGATAAATACATATATAAATTTTGCTATCAGTGTATAAACTTTTGTGTCTTTTTTTAATAGAGAGATACCCATATCAAATATAGCAACTAAACTTATAATGAAAATAAAGATTGTCAAAACAAGGACTATTAAATCTTCTATAAACTCTAATATAGCTCCCAGTTTTTTATGTAGTTTTGCCGGTTCTAAAACTGTTGACTGTTTTTCTTCTTTTTCCATTTTTTAAATATTCTTAAGCTTTTAATGTTTATATAAGTTTAAAATACTCTTTTATTTTTCTCAATTGAAGAAATCTCACTGTTATTAACTTCAAGATTAATCTCAGTTTCAAGTTTTTCTAAACTTGTGTTGAACTCCTTTTCTATATCATTTAAATCTTCCGTATACTCTATATTTATTAGAGAAAGTTTTATATCTAAATCTTTCATATTAAGTGCAACCTCTACAGTGTGTTTATATCCTTTTGGAACATATATATTGAAGATACCATTGTAAGGTGGAGTTACACCTCTTTTTAAATGTGGATTTAATCTCTTAAGCTCTAATAAAGAAATTCCTGTTATCTCTGATATTTCCTTTAAAGATACCTGTTTTCTAACCTTTATTATTTCAAAATCAACATCATCTTCTTTAAATTTTTCCCTAGGTAAGAAGTTGTTTTTTAATATTTCCAAAGTTCCTAAAAATTTTAGGGTATAATTTCTAGCCCCTCTTGGTATTCTTGATTTTAACTCCCAGAAATCATATTTATATCTATCTCCGACTTTTCTTTTTACTGCATACTCACCTATGTTATAACCGGATAAAACAAAATACCAGTTTCCAAACGAACTGTGTAAATCTCTTATATACCTAGCTGCCGCTATGGTTGATTTTTCAATATCGTATCTTTCGTCTATCCATCTGTCTATTCTTAAACCGTAATGTTTTGCGGTCTTAGGCATAAATTGCCATAAACCTACAGCTCCAGAAGGCGACACTGCTCTAACATCAAAACTACTTTCTATTATCGGTAAAAATACCAGCTCATCTGGAATGTTATACTTTGCAAACACATCTTTTATTAGAGGTATATATCTCTTTCCCCTTATTAATATCTCTTTTAGATGTTTTTTATTTTCTATCCCAAATTTTTTTGCATAGTATATAACTTCTCTTCTAGTTGGTATCTTCCAATTTATCTGAATATCTAAACCTGAAGACACTAACTCTTCAATTTCCTTCCATATATCACTTTCTTGTAGTATCTCATTTAACGCCTCATCTAACTTTTGTGAGTTGATATTCTCAAGCTTATCCAAATCATCTATCGCAAAAGAAGATGTAGAAATGATTAAACTACCAAGAATAGAAATAGGAGCAGAAAGAATTTTCCTCATTTTGACACTTTTACCTCCCTTTTTTTTACATTGATTTTCCTTAAAAGATTTCCTCTCCATTTTTTTCCTCCCCAAAGTTTTTCAGTAAAATCTATCTTTTCAAAGGGAAATTTTTGGGAAAATTTGAAAAATTGAGATAGTTGATTTATCAGGACTTTTCTTTTTCTCTGATTTCAATACTTAATCTGTGTGCTATTAATCCTTCAGCTGTAGCAATAGATTTAACATAATTTTTAACCTTATCAAACCCTTCCTTTTTGACATATATAACTGAGCTTCTCTTTATAAAATCATAAACTCCCAATGGTGAAGAAAATCTAGCTGACCTTCCAGTTGGTAATACATGGTTAGGTCCTAATATATAGTCTCCTAATGGCTCTGTTGAATATTCTCCTAAAAATATAGCCCCTGCATGTTTTATATTTTCCAACAGTTCAAATGGGTTTTTAGTTATTATTTCTAAATGTTCCGGAGCTATATAGTTAGCTAAATCACAGGCAGTATTCAAATCATCAACTACAAATATGTGACCGTATCTATCCAGTGATGCCTTTGCAATATCCTTTCTTTCAAAATTAACTAAAAATCTGTTGTATAAAATATCCTTAACCTCATTAGCTAACTTTTCAGATTTTGTTATCAAAATAGATGCAGCTAATTCATCATGCTCTGCCTGAGAGAGTAAATCTGTCGCTACCCATTCAGGATTTGCAGTTTCATCTGCTATAACTAATATCTCAGAAGGTCCAGCCATACTGTCTATATCAACATATCCATAAACATTTTTCTTCGCTAAAGCAACAAATATATTCCCCGGTCCAACTATTTTATCTACTTTCTTTATACTTTCTGTTCCAAAGGCTAAAGCTCCTATAGCCTGTGCTCCACCAATCCTATAAACAGTTTTAATTCCACATATGTAGGCAGCGGCTAAAGTGTATTTATTTGGATTTGGAGAAGCGATAACAATCTCTTTTACACCTGCAACTATTGCAGGGACAGCATTCATAATAACACTGGAAGGATAGGCGGCTTTACCACCGGGAACGTATAAACCAGCCCTCTCTATTGGGACAACTTTCTGTCCTAAAAGGATACCTTCTTCCTCTAAAAAATAGGATTTTTCTAACTGGGATATATGGAATTCTTTAATCCTTTCAAAGGCTATCTTTAAAGAGTTTCTTACATCTTCTTCTATTTCATTGTAGGCTTTTTCTAACTCTTCCTCTGGAATTAAAAGCTCTTCAGGAGAAAGTTTAACTTTATCAAACTTTTCAGTGTATTTAATAACTGCCTCATCACCATTTTCTTTAACATCTTTTAATATTTCCTTTACAACCTTATCAAACTCTTCTATATCCTGTTCAGCTCTGTTTATCAGAGTTTTTAATGTGTCCTCTTTTTCAAAATCCCTACTTTTAATTTTAACAACCTTCATTTTTCACTCCTTGTTAGCTAATATTTATAGATAGAGGAGGTTTTATGAAAATGGGGGCAAATAAAAGTTTTTATATATTTATCTCTTATGTAATTTTCATATTCTCTTCCCTCTTTTACGGTAAAGAGATAGCTAAATATATTTATAAACATATTGGTTATCATAACTATAAAATTTTAATATCTTTAATCTCCCTTATAGGTTTAATAATAATATTTAATTTAATGAAAAAAGAATATACATTTTTAGAGTTTTTTACAATAGGAGTTTTAATTTTTATGACAGCTTTAACATACTACTTAACTAGATTTCCAACAGATAGATTACATCTACTAGAGTATATGATTTTAGGAATTTTATCCTACAAAGTTGTTCATAATGAAAATTTAAATATGAAATTAAAAATATTTTTAGCTTTTTTGTTTGTATTGACAGTTGGAGTTTTAGATGAGATATTTCAAAGTTATCTACCTAACAGAGATGCGGAGATTGAGGACATTATTAGAGATGCTATAGGTGGGTTTACTGGAATAATTATATCTTTTATTAATAGTAAAAAGTGAGTTTTTCCAAGCTATAATAATTTTATAGAAAAATTTTATTGGAGTTGTAGAAATGGAAAATTGTATATTCTGTAAGATAGTGAATAAAGAAATACCAGCTAGTATAGTTTATGAAGATGATTTAATAATGGCATTTAGAGATATTAATCCCCAAGCTAAAACTCATATACTAATAATCCCTAAAGAACATATTCCAAATAATTTATATTTAGAGGGAAGACATAAAGCATTGATAGGACATTTAATACTTAAGGCAAACGAGATAGCTAAAAAAGAGGGTATTGCTGATACGGGCTTCAGACTTATAGTTAACTGTGGTAGGGATGCAGGACAGGAAGTATTTCATCTACACTGGCATTTATTAGGTGGTGAGCCTTTAGGTAAACTAATCTGTAAATAGTAGAGGTTTTTCATGGATAAATTAAAAGAGTTAAATTTAAAGGGACTTCTCTGTCCAACTCCTCTAGTTCATCTGTCTAGGGAGTTAAATAAAATAAAAACCGGTGAAAGTTTAAAAATCGTAGCAGATGCCCCTAATTTTGATAAAGATTTAAAAATATGGTGCCATCAAACTGGTAATAAACTTCTATCATTAGAAAAGAGAAACAACGAGTATATAGCAGTTATTCAGAGGGGAAAAGGTTGGCATGGAGATAGTTTTCTAGAGAAGGTCAGATTTTATGCCATTGGAATTAAATTACATCTTCTTATGTATCTGTTGGAAATTTTTAAACCTAAAAAGCCTAAATATCTTATAACCTTTATATCTATACCTGAAGGTTTTAGAGCTATAGAGTTTTTAGAGAAAAAGGGAATAAATGATTTTATAACTTTACCTGTTCCTAATGAGATATACGAATACTGTGGAGTTGTAATAGGGTTTAAAAGTAAAGACAGAGTTATAGAAGTCTATAGACTTTTACAAAGTGAAGGCTTTGGAGTTCAAGATATACACATAGTTGATAAAGATAAAAATTATCCAATATTAAATATCTAAATTTCTGTTAAAGGGAGCTAAATTAATGAAAAACAAAAAGGGATTTACTCTTTTAGAGTTATTGGTTGTTCTGGTTATTCTATCTTTATTGGCAGCTCTGGTTATACCTAGGATGATGGGAACTGTTGATGAAAGTAAAATTAAAACTGCTAAAATACAGCTCAAGGAAATCAAGAGAGCTTTAGAAATGTATAAACTTGATAACGGAATGTATCCAACGACAGAGCAGGGGTTGGAAGCTTTAGTTAAAGAGCCAGAGATGCCACCTAAACCTAAACATTGGAAGCAGTATTTAGAGACATTACCTAAAGACCCTTGGGGAAACGACTATATATATATTTATCCTGCTGATAACCATCCTTTTGAGTTAAAATCTAAAGGTCCCGATGGGGAGCTAGACACAGATGACGATATATCAGTATGGGCTGAAAGCAGTTGATAGAATTTTTAACTATAATTATCTAAAAATATGTATATAATTAGAAAGCGGTTAACAAAAATTGCATTTGATTTATAAAAATTTTCATTTTATAATGAAGAATAGGCTGGTAAATCAAATCTAAATTGCTTTGTGGTTTGTGGTGGTTTCCTAACCAAATGAACAGACATGCACGATTATGGACATGGAAAGATGGGACGGAACAGTAACAGGGGCTTTACATTCTTAGAAGTCCTTGTTGCACTAGTTATCTTTAGTATAGTTTTTACTTTTCTCTTAGAGTTAGAAAGTAATCATATAAGAAAAGTTTATAATAATTTTGAAAAGCTTAAAGCTTTACAGTTTTTTAAGAAAAAAGAGTTAGGTTTAAATACAGCCGAAAGTGATTTTAAGATTGAAAGTAGAAAATCTCTCTTTGATAGTTTTATAGTTAACGAAAATGTTATTTTTAATAGTAAAGGTGAAGAATTATTAAGAATTAATACATACAAGCTTATAAATGGCAGAACTAAAAAAGAATACTAAAGCTTTTACACTACTTGAGCTTATTGTCGTCATAACTCTTCTATCTGTAGTTTTTGCTCTTATTGGATTTACATTTATAAAAAATATGGAAGGTAGTTTAGATGTCTCTAAAACTATACATAAAACGGTTTCTTCACTATCTATCTATAATCAGTTAGAAAAGCAAATTTTCGCTAAATATACTCCAAAAAATCAAAAGACTGTTATAAAACTGACTGAAGATAGTCTATCATTCTATACAGGTTATCCTATCTTTTATGAAGGTTTTGTTAGGGCAGAGTATAAAATAGAGAAGACAAAGGACAATAAAAAGATATTAAGATACGAAGAATACCCATATATTGATGGAAAACTAGGAGGAGACGGTATAAAAAAGGTTGTTTTAGGGGAATTTAAAGATTTATCAATTGAGTTTATAAAAAATAAAAAGATTTATAAAAGCTTTAACGGAAATAAATTTCCTGAAATAATAAAAATAAATATAGACGACATGGAGTATTATATAAATAATTAATTTAAAATTGGGACTGCTAGTAATATGAATAAAAAAATAATTCTTTACAATCCAACTTTGCTAAAAGGGGGGTTATTAGAATCAAATAAATTACTAGCTAAAGGATTTTCTAATAGAGGATACGAAATTGTTATAATAGCAAACAGGAAATCTGACAATACAATTGGTGATTTTCAACATTATTATCTGAATGCAGGAGATATTGTAAGACCTTTCAAACTGAAAAGGTTAATAGAAGAGATAAAACCTATAGCTGTTTTCTCTAATATGCTACCACAAAATATATCTTTATCTTTAGCAAAAAGTATCGCTGGAAAAAATTTATATACCAGATATTTTGGAATAGTTAGGACATCTTCTTCACATCTAGTGTATGGGAAATTTTACAAGCTACCATATAGATTTTTTGTAAAAAGAATGTATTCAAATCTAGATAAAATTATAGCTGTTTCTACTACTACAAAAATGGATTTAATGAAAACATTCTTTTTAGAGGAAAGAAATATTGAAGTAATCCATAACCCTATAGATTTTGAAGTTATAAACAGACTTAAAGAAGAACCTCTATCTGATTATGAAAGAAAACTTTTCAGTGGACAAACTTTGTTGTATGTGGGACGATTTAATAGAGAAAAGAGATTGGATTTGTTGCTAAAAGTTTTCTATAAAGTTAAATCTAAAATCCCGGAGGTAAAATTAATTATAGTTGGTGATGGAGAGGAAAAATTAAAATTAGTTAAAATGATAGGAGATTTAAATCTAAACAACTCCGCTTATATTTTACCATTCACGAGAAATCCATTTAAATATATGAAGCATGCAACCTTAACTGTATTTACTTCCCATAACGAAGGATTCCCAAGAGTTGTGATAGAGTCTTTAGCGTGTAATACACCGGTTGTTGCCTATATAAACGATTACTCTGGTCATATTGATATAATTGAAGATGGTAAAAATGGTTTTTTAGTTCCATTTGATAATGAAAATGAGCTGGTTAACAAAATATTAATCCTATTAAAAAATGAAAAAATTTACAATAGCTTTGTAAAAAATTCTTTACCAAGTATTAGGAAATTTTCATTAGAAAATGTTATTGATAAATTTATAAAACTTATAAATATGAGTTAAGATTATAAGATAACAACATAAAAAAACTAGGTTATTATGAACCTTTACAGATTTTACATAGGAAAACATAAAGTTTTAAAGGCTATAAGGAAATATTTTGAGTTAACAGGAGCTATAGAAGTTATCACAGATATTCTTCGTAATTATCCAAACCTTGACAGTAATATATATCCTTTAGAAGTTGAGTATTTTAAATCAGATGGAAAGAAAAGATTAGGTTATTTGCATACATCTCCTGAATATGAAATGAAAATAATCTTATCTAAAATAAAAAGAGATATTTATCAGATAACTAAAGTTTTCAGAAATTACGAAGGGTCTAAAATTCATAAAACAGAGTTTTTAATGCTTGAATGGTATAGAGTTGATTATGAGTTAGATGATTTAATGGAAGACACAAAAAATATATTTATTCAATCTGCATTTTCTATTTATAAAAAAACAAAGATTAAATTTAATGGAAGAGAGTATGATTTATCAAACTGGGAAAAGTTAACAGTTGAAGAGGCTTTTTACAGATACACAAAAGTTGATATTTATGATAAGAGCTCAATGTATAACTTTTTAAAAAATTCACCTTTAAAACATTCAAATATCAATCCTGACGACTGGGAAGAACTGTTTTACACAATTTATTCATTCTATGTAGAGAACAATCTCGGAAGGGATAAACCTACTTTTATATATAACTATCCGAAAGAGTTAGGAGCTTTATCAGAGGTTAAAGGGAATATTGCAAAAAGATTTGAAGCTTACATTGGAGGAGTTGAGTTAGTAAACGGTTATCAGGAGTTAAGGGATAGCAGACTTTTAAAAGAAATTCTTCAGCAGGATATAGATAAAAAATATAGGGAAACAGGGAAGAGATATAATTTAGATATAGATTTTATAAATTCTGTTAAAGACCTTCCTAAGTGCAGTGGAGCATCCTTAGGTGTAGATAGACTTTTAATGGTTCTTTTAGACTTAAAGGAAATAGTTTAGAGTAGTTATTATTAGAATTAAAAAAATTAGAAAAAACTAATCACAGTTTTCTACACATATTTTTTTTATTTCTATCTCTCCGCCACAATTTTGAAAGCATATATTAAACTCGTCTGTGCAATTACAGTTTAAATTACATAAACTTCTCTTTTGCTTTTCTATGATTTTTGAAAAATCAGGTTTTATTGGCTTATTAGGTGCTACAGGTTCTTTATACTTTAAATTCTTTAAAAGATTATAATAAAAATCCCTTTCTGAACAGAATTTTTTTTCTGTAGAACATAATCTTGAAAAGTATCCATAATTATTTTCTAACTCAGCTTTTCTCCTTTTCCATTCCCACAGTTCACCTTTATAATTTCTATACAGATTTAAATAGTTTTTGTATTCAACTTTATACTCTCTTAACTTTGCCTCATATATCTTTTTAGCTAACTCTACTGCTTCTTTATAACATTTATTTCTCTCTTTAATACATCTATTATTACAATTAATCTTCTCAATTTTACACTTTTCTATACATTTGCTACCTTCAGTTGTTTTAGGTGGATGATAGAGATAAACAACCTCATATCTAGGAGAGCAGGAATAGATAAAAACTCCTAAAATTATTAAAAGAAGTGCTAGATAGAATTTTCTCATTCCTATCTTTACTTAAGAGCTATACATTTTTCTTTTAAACTTTTTAAATTCTAATTTTTCATTCTTTTTTAATGGGTAAATAGATACCTTAAACCTATCACTAAAACCTTATAAACAAAAATTACAACTGTTGTGAAGAAACTTACATTTAGAGCTATTAGAAATAGAACGAATTGAGACCGTCTCTCTTTATGAGGTTTCTTCTTATCTCTAAACAGTAGAATGATGTATGTAAGAAACCCAGCCCCAAGTATAACAAAAGAGAGGAGAATAATATCCGATGCGTGCATATTAGCAACATCTTCCAATACTTTATCAACTGCAGATGTTAAAGCCATCTATAAAGAACCTCTTATGTTTATTTTTATTAAGTTAATCTAAACTAACTCTCTATAAAGAGCAACATCCTTCATTTTCAGCAAAGAAGATAATATTCATTATTTCTTCAAAGGATGGAATTTTATCAGATATATACTGAACTACACCAAATCTATCTGCAATGATAATAAACTCATCTTTATCACTTAATCCTGCTCTATCCAAAAAATCTTTTGTGGTTAACTGTATATAATCAATAAGTTTAATATTTGCCTTTTTAAATTCATCTTCCCTTTCTTCCAGTAAATCTTTCTTAGCTTTGTATATTACCATATGATATTTTTGTTTCAAATCATAAAGATTTTTTCCTCTAATTCCTTCTAAAAACTCAAAATAAGGTATTTGTCCTCCGACTTTAATCATTTTTAATCCCTTTTATGAATTTAGATTTTATTTATTATATATAAAAATATCCTC
>QNZC01000029.1 GCA_003978565.1 Persephonella sp.
ACTAGAAACACTTACGCTATAGAAGCTGGTTTCTTATTCTAAATTCAACATTGGGGCTTTTGCCCCATCCTTTAAATTCTTTGAGTAAATGTTATTTCAGTATATAACCGATTATAAGCAAGCTTTAAATGTTATACACTACCTATCACAGAGCAAGTATATCTTTTTAGATACTGAAGTATATATTCAAAATATAAATAAACCTGATTACAGTAAAGATAAAATCAGACTTATTCAACTTGGAAATAATAAAGAAATATTTCTCTTAGACATCTTTAAACTAAAACCTTATCTAGATTATTTTCTTCCAGATTTGAAGGAATTATTAGAAAAAAAAGGCATAATAGGACATTTCTTGAAATTTGATATAAAGTTTTTAATTGGGAACTTTAATATCTTCCCACAGATTGTTTTTGATACTTTTATAGTTTCAAAACTTTTATTTCCAAATTTACAGAAGTATAGTTTATCCTATATTTATCATTTTTTTACTGGAAAATCTTTAGATAAAACAGAACAAAGCTCTAATTGGGGGGCTTTAGAGTTATCAAAAAGTCAGTTAGAATATGCCGCTAAAGATATTTCAGTTTTACAGGAAATATTTCCAATTCTTATAGATAAAATAAGCAAATTACCTAAACCTAATCTAAAATTGTCAGGTAGTATTTCTAAAACATTTAGCCTTTATCATCCAGTTTTTTTAACAGAGTTGTTTCTAGTTCCTTTTATATCAAAGTTAGAAATAGAGGGAATATATTTAGATGAAAATAAAATTAAAAATATTGAAAGTAAGATAAAAGATAATTACTCACAAATTTACTATAAAATTTTTAAAGAGGAAAGTATAAGGTTAGACAGGCAGAATGAGTTAAAACATTGGTTTAATAAAAAATTTGGAATAAAAATTAACAGTCCTAACCTTTCAGAGGAGATTTTAAATAGTTTACCTAACACAGAAATAAAGATATTACTGAAAAACTTCTTTAAGATAAAAAGAGCTTTAAATAAAATTGAAGAAATAAAGAAAAATTTAAAGAATAATAGAATATTCCCTGAAGTAAAACAGATAGCCTCTCAAACAGGTAGAATGTATTTTATAGAACCTAATATTCAGAATATTCCTAGGGAAATTAAAGGAATAATAAAAGCTAAGAAAGGTAATAAACTTATTATTGCTGATTATTCACAGATAGAACTAAGAATTGCCGCTGAGTATGTTAAAGAAGAAAAAATGATAAAAGCCTTTAAAGAAAATAAAGATTTACATAAATTTACAGCTTCTCTAATCTTTAATAAAGATTATTCAGAGATAAATGATGATGAAAGAAAGAAGGCTAAAGCTATAAATTTTGGTTTACTTTATGGAATGAATTATAAAACCCTTAAAGAGTATCTCAACAGTTTAGATATTTCTGTATCAGAGGAAGAAGCTAAAAAGTTTATAGACAGATTTTTTAACTCATATCCAGCATTTAAAAAGTGGCATGAAAGGATTAAAACTAGATTAAAGGAAAAAAGAAAAATAACAGTTTATTCCCTCTTTGGTAGAAGAATGATAGCCAATAAGTTTAATGATGCTATCAATTATCCTATACAGGCAACAGGTAGCGATATTTTTAAGTTAGCTATTGGAATTTTTATAAAGGAAGCTGAAGGATTGAGTTTTGAAATTAAAAATTTAGTTCACGATGAAATAGTATTGGAAACAGAGGAAAACAAAGTCAGAGAGTTAGCTAATATATTAAAATTAAGTATGGAAAAAGCAGGAAAAATTATTTTAAAAAGTTGATATAAAAATTGCTGATAGTTGGGAATATTAGAATATGCTAAATATGAAGTATTAAAGATTAATGATTAGATATTCCATTTTATTTATCAGTCTATTATATTTATTACCAAATAAGTATATTAATTTATTAAAATATAAAAATAAAATGGATAAGGTTTAATAAAAATGGAATATGGTTCGTGGGTATGGATATTATCTTATATGTTGCATATGGTTAGTAATGGTATATTTCTGGGAATGCTGATGATGCTTACATTTGGTGACGAAGAACTATTAAAAGAAAGAAAAGTAAAAAAATATCTTAAATGGGGGGGAGTTTTTTTATTCTTAACCGGAGGAACAGGGATATTACTCTTATCAATTCTTTCTATGTCTGGAATGGATGACCTTACAAATAACCCACGTGGCAAAAGTGTATTGGTTATGATGATTGGGTATATAATTGTCCTGTTTATCTATTCGCTAGCACTGATATATAAAGGTGGAGAAGAAAGATTGTATAAGAAAATGTTTGGAATTATTTTTTTCACATATTTGATTGTGTACCTAATAAGAGGTTATTTGATAGCTCACTTATAGTATAGGTTCTTATCTAAAATCTTATAATGGAGGAACTCAAATGAATGATTTAATGGACAAAACAACAAAAAAATGGTTTCTTATCTTTGTTCTCTCCGTAGTAATATCTGTAGGTATATTCACATTACTTACAGTTATACAGATTAAAAATGTTCCTCCTATTCCCAAAGAGGTCAGAGGAACCAAAACTCTTTATACCTATGATGATATAGTTCAAGGGAAAGCCTATTTTCAAAAGTATGTTTTAATGGACCATGGGACATTACTTGGTAATGGTGCATATATGGGTCCTGATTACACAGCTTGGATACTCCACGAAAAGATAATTAACCTACAGAATATATACGCTCAAGAGAAATTTGGTAAAAACTACTCTGAACTTTCCGATGAAGAAAAACAGACAGTAGATTACCTCGTAATGATAGATGTAAGACAGAAATCTACTCTAAAAGATGGAATAACTAAAATTACACCTGAACACGAACAGGCGTGGCTAAAAACTAAAGAAAAACTTGTTGAATTTTTGGTAAAGGGAAATCCTAACTACGCGTTCGTAGGAAGTATTATAAAACCTGAAGAGGCGGAAAAAATAGCTGCATTTATAGATTGGTCTACATTAGTAGCTGTAACTCCAAGACCTGAAGGAAAGTTAAAATCAGAAGTATCAACTATAAAATCTTTAGGTAGTTCATCTTCAATAATTGAAAATCTTAATATGCACCCAACCTATACAAACAATTGGCCACCTGAACCAGCTATAGGTCTTGACACCAACTACTCTTCTTTATTCTGGTCATTGGTAGCATTTATGGCATGTTGGACACTTACAATTTTGGTAATGTGGGTGTTTTATGATTATTTCCTAAAATTTGATGATGATAAGGCTCCTTCTTTACAAATAACATATCTAACTCCTATGCAGAAAAAAGTATTAAAGTTTGTTCCAATAGTTCCGTTATTCTTTGTATTACAAACATTATTTGGTGGTTATTTAGCCCATCTATTTGCAGAACCTACTCACAACTGGATAGTTCCACAATCATTATTACCCTTTAACGTTGCTAGAGAGTTTCATTTAAATCTAGCTGTTCTGTGGATAGCTATAGGTTGGTTAGCTGGAGGTCTTTTTGTTGCTCCATTAGCTACAAAGGGTAAAGATTTTAAATATCCGATAGCTGTAGATATACTTTGGGTAGCTTTACTTATAGTTGGTGGTGGTGGTTTAATCGGTCTATGGTTAGGTGCTTTAGGAAAGCTCCCTGACAGCTTATGGTTTTGGTTAGGTTCAGAAGGAAGAGAATATATTGAACTTGGTAGAATATGGGATATTGGTCTTGTTATAGGTTTAGTATTATGGTTTTCAATAGTTTTCTTTACAATCCGTAAAGCTGAAAAAATAACACCTCCACTACAGTTGATGATATGGTCAGCCTTTGCAATAGCTGTTCTATATATGGCTGGAATGGCACCTTTACACAAAATTATGCCAAACTTTACGATAGATGATTATTTCAGATGGTGGGTTGTCCACCTATGGGTAGAAAATACGTTTGAGTTATTTGCTGCAGGAACATTAGCATTTATAACTGTTTCATTGGGACTTGTAAGTGCTAGATTTGCAACGATTATGATGTTCTTTGAAGCATTTCTAATAGTTGCAGCGGGGACTATAGGAACGGGACATCATTACTTTTGGATGGGAGAAAATGAGTATTGGTTAGCTTGGGGTGGTGTATTATCTTCTTTAGAACCATTACCTCTTGTTATTTTGATGATAGAAGCTACAAAGGAGTATTTACACATAAAAAAACTGGGCCAAAACTTTCCATTTAGAATGACATTCCTATGGTTAGCTGGCTCTGCTTTTCTTAATTGGTTAGGTGCTGGATTTTACGGAATGTTAATTAATCTACCTATAGTAAACTACTATGAGCATGGAACATACTTCGGAATGGCTCATGGACACGTTGCCCTGTTAGGTGCATTTGGGTATATATCCATAGCATTTTTATACTTTATAGCTAGGGCTAATGCAATTGCTAAAGGTCTTCATTGGGATGAAAAGGTTTCTAATTTTGCTTTTTGGTTGACAACGGGAGGAATATTTATATTTGCAATACCTGTTTTAGTTATTGGTGAAAAACAGATGGAATGGGCTTTTAACTATGGATATTGGGCTGCAAGAACAAGAGAAGTTTTAGAAGGTTTAGATTTTTGGCTCTGGGTTAGACTTCTTCCTGATATGATGATAGTTGCAGGAGCAGTGTTAATCTTAATAGATTTAATCTACAAACTATATTTATCTAAAAGAGAAGTTTAACATAAGATTTTTTCTTTATTTCTTTTCTGTTTTTTCTCTTTTTAATTTAACGTTCATAAGAGTAAAAGAGTGGAAAAAACTAATGATTGTTTCCTCTATTATAGGGAACAGGAATATATTGAACTGATTGAGCTCCTGAAGGTTGGCTAACAAAGTTCGCCTCAAATCAGATAGATTTGGGAGGATATAAATCCATAAGAGCGTAAACTTCATCGGGAACATCTGTTGATATTTTTAATCCTAGTTCTTTTAGATACTCAACTGTTAAAGGATAGTCATGTGTCCATTTACCTAGAGCTAGCTCCTCAGCAATCCTTTTAGCAGTTTCCTCCTCATAGTCCTTCATTTTAAGAATATTTACAACATTGTCATACATCTGCTTTAGAGCTTTTTCGCTTATATCTATCTTAACTAATGTGCTGTCATCTATATCTTCAGGTTTCTTTAACTCTTTAATCTTAACTATAGAAGCGGCTGGCTCTTGTCCTAACTGTGGGTCAACAGGTCCTAATACTGCATGACTGTCCATTATTATTTCATCTGCCGCTAATGCTATAAGTGTTCCTCCAGACATTGCATAATGGGGAACTATAACTCGGACAGGTGCCTCGTGGTCTAATAGTGCATTTGCTATCTGTGTTGCCGCTAAAGCTAGACCACCGGGGGTGTGAATAATAAAGTCTATAGGCATATTTTTAGGTGTCATTCTTATTGCTCTCAATACTTGTTCACTATCCTCTATATTTATAAATCTCATCATAAATAGACCAAAAAGTGAGCGAGTTTCCTGCCTGTGTATCATAGTTATAACTCTAGACTTTCTTTTTTCCTCTATAGCTTTTATTAACTTTTCTCTACTCCACTCTAGAGTTTGAGCTTTTAACATAGGAAAAAACAACATAAAGAAGAATATAAGCCAAAATATCTGACTTATTATAGATGTATACGGGTCAGCCATAATTTACACCTCTTTTAATTTTTGGTGATTTCCACAAACTTTTTGAATGCATCTTTTAATTTATTAATATCTGTTCCGCCTCCTTGAGCCATATCCGGTTTTCCTCCACCCTTTCCACCTAAAATCTGAGCCACCTCTTTAACTATATTACCTGCCTTCAGTTTATATGTTAGACTTTTATCAACTCCTACAACTAAATTGACTTTACCCTTCTCTTTATCTATAGATGCGATTAATACCACTGCCTTACCAAGTTTTGATTTAGCAACATCTACTAAATCCCTTAACTCATTTGGTTTTAGCTCCTCAACTTTTCCATAGGCAATTTTATACTCTCTTGTATCTTCAACATTTAGTATATCTGTAATTCTGTTAACTAAATTTTTCTGTTTTAATCTCTTTATTTCCCTTTCAGCTTCCTTAAGTTTTTCCTTTAGTATTTCTATTTTATCTAGTATCTCATCTTCTTTAGAGGCTAAAGCCCTCTTTATATCCTCAAGTAAGAAGTGCTCCCTTTGTCCGACTTCAACAGCCTTTCTACCTGCTACTGCCTCAATTCTTCTAGTTCCTGAAGATATTGCAGTTTCAGAGATAATCTTAAAGTATCCTATATCTCCTGTTCTATTTACATGTGTTCCACCACAAAGCTCCTTTGATATACCTGCAGTTATTACCCTAACTTTATCTCCGTATTTCTCTTCAAAGATTGCTATAGCACCAGATTTTATAGCTTCATCATAACTTAACTCTTCACAAACAACCTCTTCGTTCTTCATTATTTCATTATTAACTAGCTCTTCAACTCTTTTAATCTCTTCCTCTGATAGAGCTTCAAAATGTGTAAAGTCAAATCTTAAATAGTCAGGATGGACAAGTGAACCTGCCTGTTTTACATGCTCCCCTAAAATATCCCTTAAAGCTGAATGTAATAGATGGGTTGCTGTATGGTGTCTCATTATATCTTTTCTTCTCTCTACATCTATCTTAGCAAAAACAGTTTCACCTACTTTCAGACTACCAAATAAGATTTTAACTTTATGGACTATCAGATTATCTATCGGCATCTGAGTATCTAAAACTTCAGCTAGAAATCCTTTTCCTTCAATTATACCAGTATCTCCAACCTGTCCTCCTTTCTCTGGATAAAATGGAGTTTTATCTAATATTACCTCTCCAATTTCACCTTCTTTAAGCTCATTTACCTCTTTATCGTTCTTTATTGCTGAAATGACTTTACTGTCCTCAACCTCATACTTTTGATAACCTAAAAACTCTGTTTCAGAAAGTTTATTTTTTAACTCAATATATATAGGTTTAACCTCTTTAGCCTGTCCCTTCCAATTTTTCCTAGCTCTTTCCCTCTGTATATCTAGATTTTTTTGAAAACCTGCAATATCAACTGAAAAACCTTCATCTTTAGCTATATCCAAAATTAAATCAACAGGGAAACCATATGTGTCGTATAATCTGAATACTTCCTCACCTGTTATCTGACTTCTTCCCTCTTTCTTAGCACTCTCTATAATTTGATAAACTAACTCCATTCCTCTCTTTAATGTTTTTATAAATCTTTCTTCTTCTGATTTAACCAGCCCCTTTATAAATCCTCTATTTCCTAAAAGCTCCGGATATGCATCTTTCATTATATCTATTACTACATCAACACCTTCAAATAAGAAAGGTTTTTCAATTCCTAACTCTTTACCATATCTTAAAGCTCTTCTTAAAATTCTTCTTAAAACGTATCCTCTTCCCTCATTTGAAGGTAAAACTCCATCGGATATTAAAAATGTAATAGCTCTAAGATGGTCTGCTATAACCCTAAAGGCTACAGTTTCTTTTTCATCTAGCTTTTCAGGATTGTAATCTTTACCGGATATATCCTCTATAAAATCTATAATCGGTAAGAATAAATCCGTCTCAAAGTTAGAGTTTACACCCTGTAGAACAGAGGCTATTCTCTCTAGTCCCATTCCAGTATCAATATTAGGATTAGGTAGAGGAGTTAAATTCCCCTTCTCATCTCTGTTATACTGCATAAACACTAAATTCCAAATTTCTAAATATCTGTTATCCTCTTCTGACGCAAATTCAGGATTTCCAAACTGCTCACCTCTATCAAAATAAATTTCTGATGAAGGTCCACATGGTCCAGTATTTCCCATACTCCAAAAATTATCTTCTTCTCCCAATCTATGTATCTTTTCCTCTGGTAAACCTATAATATCTCTCCATATCTTATAAGCTTCTTCATCTTCTTTAAAAACTGATACATGTAATCTTTCCTCTGGTATCTCTAAAACTTTTGTTAAATACTCCCAAGCATACTCTATAGCCTCTCTTTTAAAATAGTCTCCAAATGAAAAATTCCCTAACATCTCAAAAAATGTGTGATGTCTAGGAGTGTATCCAACATTTTCTAAATCGTTATGTTTTCCACTAACTCTGAAAACCTTTTGACAGGAAGCAGCTCTCTTATAGGGTCTTTTTTCTAATCCTAGAAAAACATTCTTAAATGGCACCATTCCAGCGTTTGTAAAAAGAAGAGTTTTATCGGTTTCTGGTATCAATGATGCAGACTTTACTATCTCATGTCCTTTATCTTTAAAAAAATTTAGGAAACTTTCTCTTATCTCATTTGAACTTAATTTCCTCAATATAAAGCCTCCAAAAATGAAATAAAATTTATTTACTAATATTCATTCTAAAACAATAGAAACTGTATAATCTATAA
Organism: Persephonella sp.; assembly: GCA_003978565.1. GTDB lineage: Bacteria > Aquificota > Aquificia > Aquificales > Hydrogenothermaceae > QNZC01. The sequence goes on from QNZC01000029.1 coordinate 8,381, forward strand.
TTTTTTACAGATTAGAATTTTAAATCTACAGTGTCTTTAGGTTTAATTAAAAAAGTTTATATACAGTCTCAAATTTCTTGATATGTAAATTGAAGCTACTTTTTTTACAATTAGTTTTCTTAACAAGAATTTAAAAGTAATAAATGATAAAAGAAACCACAAAATTGTAAGCCCAATCTTAAATTGGGTAGAAGTTATACCGTATTTTAATAACGGGGAGTTATCTATAAATAAAATATAAGCTAAAACTATAAGGAAAAAGATAAAACTCAAATTAACTAAATAAAATGCCGTTTCTTCAGCTAACTTATTTCTGGAACCTATAGATTTTGTGAATATGTTTCTATTTCTACCTAAGAATAAATAAAGCATATAATCTGTATTTACTATTTCTAAAAAGTCTTTATCATAATTTTTCTTTAATTGCTCTAATACTTTTTCTCTTAAATCTTTAAGTTTAATCGGAATTTCTTTTTCACTGTTTATAGCATCATCATAATTTCCCTTTATACTATCAAGTATCCAAAACTTAGATAGGAAAAGTATAAACTTTCCCCATGACCAAAGTAAAAGATACATAATAAAAAGAAAGAAGTTTATATTAATGCCTAGACCTTTTAAATTATCTCTATAGAAGCTAAGTATACTCTTTGTTAATAACAGTGTATCTATATTTTTAAAAAACATTGATAGTATCTTTCCTAAAGTGAAGTCAAAAATAAGAAAAAAAACTAAACCTGATAAACTTTTACTTACAACTTCAAGTTTGCCTGAAAATATATCTTTTACAAAATCTAATATATTGCTTACAGATGTAGGATACTCAATTTTTAAGGTAATCTTCTCAGGTATTTTTATATTGGATTTGGAATTGTTATTTTCCATCTTTTTACCTTTTAAATATGTCTCTTTTCAAAAAGTCTATTACCATTTTCAATTATTTCATTTAATATGTTAAAACTCTTCTTCTTATCCATATGATTATTCAATAAATTAAATAAGATTGTGTATTCTATCAATATATTTGTTTCCTGAATACCTGGATTGTCTGAGCCAAGAACTACCTTAACTCTCCTTTTTCTTCTTGGTTTTACACCTAAAAATCTTAAAATTGGATGTTCATTTATACTCATTAAAGGAGTTATCAATAGGTTTGATGTAATTAAAATTTCTCCAATTATATCCTTTTCAGAAAGAATATCTATAATCCTATCCTGAATACTTTTTATTAGCTTACTGTCAAAAGTTATAGGATAATCTACTATCTCTGAGCCTTTCTCTATCCACTTAAGATTACTGTTGTAAAGATAGTAAAGGATAAAGGCTTTTTCTTTTGGAAAGATATATTGATATGTAAAGAAATTTTCCTTATTTTCTGTTTTAAATTTGTCATTAAATAAATCTGGTAAAGACGCATAAAGGTAAACCTTATCAGAGTATAAACTTTCAATAGTATCTCTATACTTATCAAAGTGTCTTATAAATTCCTGAATAAGTTTTATTTTTAAAGGATACTTTTCATTCCTCTTTTCTAACTCCAAGTATAACAACTCTCTAATAAATGGATTGTCAATAATAAGATTAAACTCATAGGGGCAATTTCTTCTTAATAACCAAGATTGATAATAATCCTCTAATGTAAAATCTATGCCTATGTCATAATCTATACTTCTTATAAACTCGTAAAGTAAACTTTGAGCTTTTTGTTCCAGTTCTTCCAAATAGGGGCGAAAATCTAGTTTTTTTGATAAATGGTTTCTTATAAAGAAATAAACAAAAACTAGATTGTCTAACAAATCCTGTTTTGAGATATTTACATAAAAATCTCTACTTTTTAAAACTAACCTTGGGTCAACACCTATTGAAAACAGATGAGATAATCTGTCTCCCTTGTCTAAATCTAGAAAGATTATAGCCTCATATACTCTTCTTATACCTGTTAAGAGATTGTCAAAATCCTCTCCTACATGATATGTAAATAATAGTCTATCTTTTTTATTTTTCCCTATATGTGAGCTTTTGATTGTATGTGAAAGTTTAAAGTATCTGTAAAGTTTAGAGTAAACCTCTGGCGGTGTAAAGTTTTCATTTGACGAAACATCTACACCTGAAAGAAATTTTGAATTTTTGTATAAATCTAAAAATCTTTTAAGCTCAAAGATATATTTTTTTAATTTTTTCCTAATGTTTTCCCACCGTATAATTTCCATTGAGTTTAAAAAGGAGTTTTCATCCTCAAACATACTGAAAGATTTACTTTCTTCAAACCTACTTAACAACCTGTCCCTCTCCTTTCTTAATGAAAAAATTATATTTAACCAAATATTTTTCTTTTTCCTGTATTTTTTCTTTTTGATATTCTTAACTGTAAACGTCTCCCTTTTACTATCTACTATTTCAAACTTTTCAAGGAGTTTTTCTACAGTTTTATCCATCTGAAGAGCTGTCTCTGGCATAGAAATTCTAGCTTCAAGATTTACTTTTATATTTTTAAACTCTTCCTCTAAACTTTTCTTTATATAAGAATACTCTTCGTAAATTTTTGAATTCTTAAGGGAAGATTGAGAGTAAGAGGAAAAATAAGAAAAATCAGCCATTCTATGTTGCTGAACGATAACTGTTTTTAAAATATTCCTTAAGATTAAATACGCCTGTATAAGATTTTTATTGTTCTCATCTCTCTCTGCATAGTTTATAAATGCTAAAAGCATTAAAAAATCAGCAAGGAGTATATTTTTTTTCCTAAATTCTATCTCCGCATCTGAAAGTAATATTTTATAAATTTCTTCAGAATTATCTAAATTGGGTATTATCACTTCAGATATATTTAAATTTGGATTTCTTATATTGATTGATTTTAATCTACTGTAAACCCTATAGAGATAAAATTTGTCGTTAAGTCCATCCTTTAAACATCCTAAAAATCTGCAAAATATGTAGTTATTATCAATATCATAATTTTTTTTATTTTCATCGTAAAAATTGCATAAATCTTCTATATAGATTAAATCTTTTAAGTTTATCTCTGCTATTCTGCTTACTATTAGGCTCTCTACTATAAAGAAGAGAAAAATTAAACTTTCTATATCTGTATCTTCACCTAAATGCTTAACAAATAGCTCATCTGGTAGTTTCTTTATTTCGTTAGGTTTAAATGTAAGATATAAACTTTGTAATCTATAGTTAAACTTTAAGGCTCCCCCTAGATGAAAATGTAAATCTGGAATTTCTTTTATTTTGTGTCTCAAAATTGGGGCTGGGAAGAAGTTAAACTGATTTATATAGTCTGTTATAAGTATTTCACTGAATTTGTGTCTGTCTAAATCTGAAAACTCTTTAAATTTAAAAACTACTATCGGAAGAGTATCCAGAGAGTTTGTATACAGATGATAAAGCTCTAGATTTTCACAGTCTACTCTAATCTCATTCTGATACTTTTTTAAAAGTTTTTGGGCTAAATATTTATATATTTCAAAAATATCTTTTTTAAATCTTATATTGAAAATAAGTTTGGATTTTTCTAGGGCTTGAATGTAGTCTGTTGGATATAAAAAAGAGAAGGGTATATTTAAGACTTTACTCCTGTCATCAAATAGCAAATTTAAGGCTAAACTCTTATTTCTTAAAATCTCAACTATTATGCTTATAAATGTCTCTTTCCTGATAGGCATGGCTAATTTTTACCACTACAACTTTCAGATAATTTTTCTTTTAGTTTTTCTAAACAGTTTTCTTCTTTTTTACCATCTTCTTTTAAATTTTTAAAAATTTCTCCCAATTGTTCTAAACAACTATATATTTTTTCAACGGTGCTATCATCTAAAATATCTAAAATTTCACCGAAATTTGCTTCACTTTTTTTCAATTTTTCTAAAAGGTTTTTCTTTTCTGCTTCTTTGAATTTTTCTTTTAATTCTTTATCTTTCAACAATACTTCAAAAAACTCACCTTTCAGAAGAAACATTTCTTCAGAGCATTTTAACTCATCATATACATAGTTAAATATTTTTATCAAAAAGCATATTTTACTTTCACAATCTTTACAGCCGTTAACAATACATTTACCATTATTTTTTTCTTCTTCTTTTTTCATAAAGTCTATAAAATTTTGAAAATCTTTAAAATATTTTTCCTTATATTTTTTCCCTAAATCTTTTCCTAATCCAAATGTAAATGCAACTTCTTTTGGTATAAATCCATCAAAAAATCTTGGATAATATCTAAATTCATTTTCTAAATTGTTATCTAATTTTTTAATTTCATTAGAATAACCCATTAATAAATGATATATAGGAAGTATATAGGACATAAAAAATGCAGATACATATATCTTTTTAGTTATAAAGATATTGAATATTTTAAAAAAGTTATTTTTGTGATTTCCTTTATCTAACAAATTTTCTAATATTTTTAATGGTTTTTCTTCTTTTTCTTTCTCTTTTGATGTTTCCTCTTTTTCAAGAACAATATCATCTAAACCGTCTTTTAAAAAATCACCTAAATGATTTTTTCTATCATTATGCCAAAGTTCCTTTGATAGCTCAAAAAACTCTAATGTTTTCTTTAATTTTTCTTCAAACATTAACTTAAATATCAAACTCCACTCTCTTTTATTTAATTCTGCATATGTTTTTAAAGTCTTTAATGTTTGATAAAAATCTTTATGGGAATGTCCCTTTGTATCCTTTAGTTCCTTTAATATCTTATGTAAAAACTCTATATCTTCTTCAAAGGAATGTGGTTTTTTAATATTATTAACAGCTAAATTTTTTTCAAATATATCTATTGCATCTATAAGATTTTTTACATAGTTGCTTATAAGTTTGCTTAAAATCAGTAGATTAACACTTGTTTTTACTACTACATCCTCCTCTTCTTCAGTTAACCTTTTCAGACTGTATATAAACACACTTAGAGGATAAAAATATCTTTCTTCCCTTGGTATTGTATCCTTTCTTATATGTTTAAAAATTGCATCAAAAGGTTCCTCTTCAAAAAACAAATTAAACTGCTCGTATTTATCTTTATCTAAACCTTCCAAGTTAGGCACTGTTATAAAAATCGGTATAACTTCAGGAAAATTACCATATTTAAATCCCCAATTAACCATATTTTTATAAAATTGTTCTAATTCATCATCTGTTGTGTAATGGTCGTATAGAACACTAAACTCTGAGAAATCAAACTTTTCAAAGGAGATATGTCCCTCCTTTACCAACCAGTAGAATATATATGCTGGTATTATCGTTCTTAATAGTAATCTTAATAATTTTCTTAAATTTATTTTCTTTTCTATCTTTAAGGAGTTTTTTTCCTTTTCAACTGTAATAAAATTACCTTCCTTTTTAAGATAAACTTTACTTCCTATCATATAATTACTTTGCAGAAGTATTCTAAAGAAAGTTTTTTCCTCTTTTGATATTTTTGAATTTTCCCTTTCTGAAACATCTAATATCTCTCTTACAATATCCTTTAAATCTTTACCTTCTTTTTCTTTGTATCTCAACTTGAATAATTTAAAATATTTTTCCCAGAACCATCTTATACTATCCTCTGGATGAATATTTTTAGCTAAATGGTATGGCTTTAATCTATCTTTTAGATATTTTATTTTAAAGTTTGAATATTTTTGCCCTTCATTATAATTATGAAGAATACCTCTAATCATTGCCCTTATATCATTTAGAAAATCCCTTAAAGAGAGATTTTTAAGGTAATCCATCCGTAAATTTTTTGCGAATTGATTTTTAAAGTCCTTTACATCCCAACCGTAAACCAGGGATATATACAGTTTTACAGCATCTTCAAATTCTATTTGGAACTCAAAATTATCTTTTTTTTCATGATTTTTCTTATATGCAAGATAGATTTGCTTCCCTTCTATATGGTCTTCAAAAATTTTTAACATATCTGGTAAAGAAATTGTTCTAGAAGGTGGAAATACTTTCTGCAACCACTCTGATGGTAAACGAGATAAGAATTCAAGTTTATCAGAAATATCTTTAGGTTCATCACCAATTTTAAATCCAAAATACTCATATTTTTCTTTCATTATAATTGATAGAATTTGAGCATTGTTAAAGGCAACTATTGGAATAATATAAGGTGTAGAAAAGAAATCTTTTAAAAAGGTTAAGACTTTGAAAGAATTTTTTACATTTAAATCTACATCATCTACTATTAAAATTAGTGCGTCCACTCCTAAATATTCACACACACTCTTAGCTAATTTATGTATTTGGAATGGTAAATCTAAAGATTTATAGTTAGCGTTCATCAAATCGTAAATATCCTCTATACTATCTATTCTATTTAGTTTATAAATCAAGTTAGATAAACTGTTTATATCCTCTAAAATTCTATTAAGTTTTCCTCTATTTTTTTTGTAATGTTTATTTAATGCTCTTTTTATGGAGTTGAATAAAACTTGTAATATATCTACGCTTTCCGTTAAGTTTGTTGGGTCTATGAAGTCTAAAACATAAACATTTAAATCTTCATTTTTTACATTTTTTCCTGTTAACCTTTCCTTAAGAATAAGTATCTGTGTTGTTTTTCCTGAGCCTCTACTTCCTTCAACAACTATAGTATCAGGAGACCAAAATTTTTCAAAAATTCCCCTTTCATCGTAATCTCTATACCTTTGTTTTATTTCCTTTACATCTTTTAGTCTTTCCTTAATTAGTTCTATAATCTCAGAAGAAACTTCAAATATGATTTCATCGTCATCTTTTTTTCTTGTCCTTAGTGTAGTTATATCTACTTTTACAGGGTTCATTTTCTTCTCCCCCAAAGATAAAGAAAGAGTTATATTATAATATATCAAAAACCATATTTATTTTTTTTATTTTAGTGAGGTTTCAGGTTTGGAAATAAGTATAACAGAAGTATTTTTAAGTTTATTACTAATCCTAGTTATAGGTAGATTTTTCGCAGAAGCATTTTTTAAATTTGGGATACCTCTGTAACAGGAATAATTATTGGACCAAGTCTATTTGGTTTAGTTAATGATAATGAAATAATAAAAATATTTGCAGAAATAGGAATTATACTTTTACTATTTGAAGTTGGATTTGAAAGTGATATAAAAAAACTAAAATCAGAAGGTATCAATGCTTTTATAGTAGCATTTTTCGGAGCATTTTTTCCATTTTTGCTTGGAACATTAGTAAGTTACTATTTATTTAATATAAATCTTTTAACATCGCTATTCATAGGTGGAACTTTAACTGCAACAAGCATAGGTATATCTTTAAGGGTTTTAAAAGACTTAAATTTACATTTAACTAAAATGGCATCTATCGTTATAGGGGCGGCAGTTTTAGATGATATTTTAGGAGTTATAGTTTTAGCTTCTCTAGTTCAAATAGTAGAAATAGGAGAATTAGAAATTTTTAGTCTGTTAAAATTAATAACTTTAATGTCAGTTTTTCTATTAATATCACCATTTATAGCTTCCCTTATAGCAAAAGTTTTACATCTATTTGAAAAGAAACATGTAAAAATTAGTGGATATATACCTATAGTTGTATTTTCTTTTATTCTTTTCTTCTCATTAATAGCTCATGCTGTAGGACTACCACCAATTATTGGTGCTTTCGTAGCAGGTATAGCTTTATCTAAAAGGTTTGCCTTACCTAAACTTAAAGACAGTAATTTTAGAAAAATAGAGTTTACTTTAAAAACAAAGGATGAAATACACTTTATTAGGAAAGTTGAAACTCAAGTTTCTCCTATAATATCTTTATTTGCTCCAATATTCTTTGTTTCCGTAGGAATTTCCATAAATTTAAAAGAAGTAAATATAAACAGTTTAGATTTATTAGCATTTGGAATTGTAATTTTACTAGTTGCAGTAATAGGAAAAATTATAGGTTCATTTTTTGTTATAAAAACCTATTTAAAAGATAAAATTTTAATAGGAATATCTATGATACCTAGAGGAGAAGTAGGTTTAATCTTTGCTGAATTTGGTAAATCTGCAAAAATATTTAGTCAGGATATTTATTCTGCTCTCGTCTTCGTTATAATTATCACTACTCTAATACCGCCTATTCTCCTTAAATACGCTGTAAAAAGTAAATAAACTAATGGCTTGTGCATACAGAACAAACGTCAAAGCTTCTTATTATCATTTCAGCCTTTATTTGACTATCAACACCTATAATAGATTTTTCTCCGGGAGATAAATATCTTTTACATCTCGTTCCTAAATTCCAAGTGGTTGGAGTAATTATTTCATAGTTTTTTATTTTTCCATCTTTAACTTCCAGTTTATGTATTAAAGAACCTCTTGCCGCCTCACAACTTCCAAAGGCTACCCCTTCCAACTTTCTAATATCAACTTTAGGTTTTATATAGGAAGGTTCTTTTAAATTTATTTCTAAAAGATACTTTTTTACTGCAATTAAAAGCTTTCCTATTTCGTCAACCCTTGCCCAAATTCGTGGTATGTAATAACCTTTAAACTCTTTTAATAAATTTTTAAAAAGTGTATCTTCGTTATTTATTCTTCTTGCCAGAGGACCTGTTTCGTAAGGTTTCTCTTCATATCTGGGAGCCTTTGCCCAAGAGTATCTGTCATTTGAAAAATTTGGCTTACCATTTTCAAGGAAGGAAAAAGCCTCTACTTCTTTTACTTTGTTAATATCAAACTTACATTTTTTTCGCCTAGTTACTCCACTTGATATAAAAGGGTTTAAATCACAGACAGTTAGAAATCTACTATAGGCTTTACCAATTTTAGAAAAATTATGTTTTAAAGCTTTTTCTATAAAAAGTTTTAAATCTCCATTTGATTTTTCCATAAAATCATAAAAGTTATCTATTGCTAAATAATCATCTAGCTCCATTCCTATAATATCTTCTTCAAAATATTCAATTAATGAGTTAACTATTGAAACAGCTTCCATTATGTCTGTTTGTGTTGGGTCTGATACAACTCCACCGGGAAGACTGTAAGATGTGTGAGGCCACTGTCCACCAAATATTGCAATTACTTTAACAATCTTTGAACTAAAGTCTATAGCCTTTCTCCATTTTAGACCTTTTATTGGTCTAAACTCATCTAAATTTTCACCAAGTCTGATAAAGTCAGGAAGAACAAACAGATAAAACCACCTTATATGATTTTGAATAATCTCACATGAGAGGGTTATATTTCTAATCAGTTTAGCTTTTTCTGATACTTCAATGTTATATCCATTTTCTTTATAAAGGGCTTCTAATACATTAGTTGTAGCTATTAGATGTGCATGTCCACATATTCCACATACTCTTGGAGTTATTACAAGGGTATCAAGAGGTGGTTTTCCTTCTAAAATAAATTCAAATCCTCTAAAATTGGGAGCAATAACAAATGCATCCTTAATCTTACCATCTTCCCATATGAGCTTAAGCTCTATTTCTCCCTCTACCCTGTTTAAAACTGTTTTTTTTATTTTATTCATTATTTATAAAAATACTTTTCCCACTATAGGCATAAACATTTTTTTACTATTTTATACTGGAAAGAAGAAGTTTTTTAAATGATATTTTTTAATTGCAATTTTTTAAACTAAATTCAGATAAATTTTTATTTGGTAGTCTATTTTTACTTTTCATTGAAATATATATATCCTCTGCCTTTTCATTTGTAATTAAGTTTAATAAATCTCTACAGGCTAAAATAATTCCAATAGAACCTCCAATGAAATAGTTTTGGATACAGCAAGGATGAATTCTCTCATTTTCAGCTTTTTTTCTTGCTTTTTTGTCATCAGATATAAAACAGCAGTTATATTGAATTGAATAAGCTATTAGACAAACTTCTCCATCATGCAAATTAGGATACTTACTTTTTATTTCTAAAAATATATCTAAATCAATATCAACTTCAGAAACAAATTTTTTTATAATCTCAGAAAATTCATCATCTATATAATTCTTTTCACCTTCGTAAGCATAATTTTCAGAATTTATTTCTTTTAAAAATTCTTTTAATAATTCTTTCTCCGTATCAAAATTTTTAAAAACTGTTGTATCTATACATATTTTAAGCATTAGCTATCCTTTCGAATAACATTTCTGAAGCTCTAACTTGATTAATTTTATTAGCCTTTATTAAGTTTTCTATAGCTTCCTTATATCTATCCGAAATTATTATTCCCAAGTTTTGATTAAACTTTTGTTCCCATCTAGCCTTGGAATTTCTTTTCTTTAATATATTTTCCAGTTTACTAATTTCTTCTTTCCACTTTCTTTTTTCTTCTTTAGATATTACTTCATCTAAAAATAATCTTTCTATAACAGTATTTGGATGTAAATTACAATCAAAGCATTTACAAATTTCTTTTATAAAAGCAAATACTTTATTTCTTTCTCTTTTTATTCTAAAAAATACATCCTCTATAAAAGCAGACAAACTAGAAGGTATTATCAGGTAAGTTGCAAATTGATTAGCCAATTTTTCTTCATAGACTTCATCTTCTATATTTTTATATAAAAAATGTCCTATCTCGTGAGCTAATGCAAAACCTGATTTTATTTTCCTAATATTTGAATTTAATATTATAAAACTTGGTGATATAGTATATATAATTCCTTCCTGTTTATCAGTGTCTATCGGAAAAGCAAAAACATATATATCTCTTTCTTCTAAAACTTTCTTTAGGCTCTCGAAAGTATTTATAGAAGATTTATTTAATCCATAAAAATCAATAAATTTTTCTGCATCTTCTTTTGGGTTATTAATTCTACTTCTAAAATCTAATTCGTTTGCTATAAGTTGATTTTGATCTATTAAGAACTTTATAAATTTATATAGAGAAGAAGCATAGGCATATGCATTTGAATTTTTCCTTAAATTTTTAAATTTTTTATTTTTTAAATTTTTTATTACAAAATCAAGTCCTAACAGAACATCTGAAGACAAACCCCATTTCAGTCTTATAAATTTAATTATTCCTGCAGATGGTTTTTCTAAATTTAACTCTTCTCCTATTAAGTCATAATACTCCTTTAAAAATACATTTTTATTATTTCCATAAAATACTTCTATAAAGCTTTTTAATTTAGGATGTATTTCCCCCATAGCAATTATAATTATATATTTAATTATTTTTAAAACAATGTTTTGTTTTATATTTAAATAAGCATTTAAAACCTAAATTTTTAAATTAAAATTACGACTTATATTCAAAAAATAGCTTTTTGCTTTCTATAGCAACCATTCTATCTAAAATTTCCTTATTAATTCCTGTCATGCCTTCCAGTGATTTTATATACATATTTATATATCCTTCTACAATTACTGCCAAAATGGTGTTTGTTATTCTGTTAAAAGCTGAAGATATTTTTAAAGCTAAATCTTTATCAAAATTCTCAAATGTCTTTTTCATAAATTCTTCCTGAAATTTTCCCATCATAGCAACCATATATTTATTATCAACATTTCTATATATATGAACTAGTCCAACATACCATTGTTTCATCCAAAACTTTCCAGTTAGTTCTCCACTTATTATATCCATATACCAATCTGTTAATGTTTTTTCTAATTTAGCTCGTTCTCCTTTATGTGGAATAGAGGCAGTTTTATCAAATGTAAATATAGTGTCATAAAAAGTTTTTACTAACCCATCTGTCCATTGAGAAAGAATATCTTTATACTCATTTAGTAGCTCAAAATCGGATTTTGAAAGATTACTTAAATTAGCAGAACTTTCTAGAACTGATTTAATAGAATTTATCATTTCTTTTCCCCCTATAAGAATGAAAAAACTTAGTTGAATTTTAACAGTGTAAATTAAAGATTTAGTGAAAAAATTGTGAAACAATCTAAAAAAATGTGAAGTATTTGTTAATTATTTGTTAAAGTATTTAAACTTTGAAAATTTATAATCTATGTTATCAAACTTGTTTAATATCTTGTTAAAATAAATAAAAAAGGTTAGTTGAATATTCATCTATGGAGGTTTGAAATAGGATGATAAAACTAGATATACAAAAGTTTGGAGAGTATGAATTTAATGATGGAATTACTATAAAAGATATCCTGAACAGATTAAAAGAAGACGGAAAAAAAGTTAAAAATATAATAGGTGGTGTTTTAAATGGAAAGGTAATAGATATACACACTCCTATTAAAGAAAACGGAGAGCTTAAGCTAATAACAAAGAAAGATAAAGAAAGTTTAGAACTACTCAGACACTCACTTGCACATATAATGGCACAGGCTTTAAAAGAGTTATATGGAGATAAAAATGTCCATTTAGGTATAGGTCCGACAACAGAGAATGGTTTTTACTACGATGTGGAAGTAGAGGGAAAAAGAATTAGTGAGGAAGATTTACCAGTAATAGAAGAAAAGATGAGAGAAATTATTAATAGGAACTGTGAAATTGTTAGAGAAGAATTACCAAGAGAAGAGGCTATTAAGTTTTTTGAGAATAAAAAAGAGATTTATAAGATAGATATAATCAAACATCAAATTCCTGAAGGTGAACCTATATCTGTTTATAAACAGTGTGATTTTGTAGATTTATGTAGAGGTCCACATATACCTTCCACAGGTGAAGCTGGAGCTTTTAAACTGGTATCACTTGCAGGGGCTTACTGGAGAGGTAAAGAGGGAAATCCGATGTTGCAAAGAATTTATGGGGTAGCTTTCTGGACTGAAAAGGAATTAAAGAAATATCTTCATATGTTGGAAGAGGCTAAAAAGAGAGACCATAGAAAGATAGGTAAAGAGTTAGAGTTATTCATAATAGATGAAGATGTAGGAGCAGGATTGGTTCTATGGTTGCCTAAAGGAGCTATCATAAGAAATGAGATAGAAAATGAATGGAAAAAGGAGCATATAAAGAGAGGTTATCAGCTTGTTTATACTCCACATGTTGGAAGGGAAAATTTATGGAAAACAAGCGGACATTTAGATTTTTACAGGGAAAATATGTTTCCTGAAATGCAGATAGAGGAAGATGGATACTTTGTAAAACCTATGAACTGTCCTTTCCATGTTCAGATATACAAATCAAAACAGAGAAGTTATAAAGAGTTACCTATAAGACTTGCAGAATTGGGAACCGTTTACAGATATGAAAGAAGTGGAGTTTTACACGGTTTAATGAGAGTTAGAGGATTTACTCAAGATGACGCCCATATTATATGCACAGAGGAGCAAGTTGAAAATGAAATAAAAGGAGTTTTAAATCTAGTTTTAGACACTTTAAAATCTTACGGCTTCAATGAGTTTCAAATATTCCTGTCAACGAGACCTGAAAAGTCTGTCGGTGATGATAGAATGTGGGAAGTTGCAACAAACTCATTAAAGAAAGCTATAGAAGATGTAGGTTTAGACTACGATATAGACGAAGGTGGTGGAGCATTTTACGGTCCTAAAATAGATGTTAAGATTAAAGATGCTATAGGTAGAATGTGGCAATGCTCAACAATCCAGTTTGATTTTAATCTACCAGAAAGATTTGATATGTATTACATAGGCGAAGATAACAAAAAACACAGACCTTATATGATACACAGAGCTATATTTGGTTCTATAGAAAGATTTATAGGTGTTTTACTAGAACATTATGCAGGATTACTTCCTCTATGGTTAGCTCCTATCCAAGCTAGAATTATTCCTATATCAGATGTTCATCTACAGTATGCTAGAGAAGTTGAGAAAAAATTAAGTGAGGCAGGTTTAAGGGTTGATGTAGACGAAAGAAATGAGAGAATGAATAAAAAGATTAGAGATGCTGAGCTTCAAAAAATTCCTTATATGCTAGTTGTTGGTGATAAAGAATGGCAAACTGGGACAGTTTCTGTTAGAACTAAGAAAAAAGGTAATATTGGAGTTTATACTATAGATGAATTTATAAATAAAGCTAGAAAATTTATAGAAGAAAAATCTACAGAGCTTTAAAATAAATTTAATTATTTTCTCTTTTCTTTTTATTTTTATAAATATTTAAAGAGGTAAAAATATGCATACACAAAATTTAGATATATCAGTTTTAAACAAAAGTATAGAAGGAATATTAAATGCTTATAGTAAGGATATAAAAGTTAAAACTTTTCCTGAGGAACTTTCAAAAAAGTATATTTTAAAAATATCTAAAACTATAGAAGACTTATATAAAACTAAAGGGAATGACCCATATTTTAGAAGTAGTTTTGAAAACTTTTTAATTGAATTAATGGAAAAAGAAGGAGTAGAAGAGATAAAAATTTTATTTTACACA
>QNZC01000066.1 GCA_003978565.1 Persephonella sp.
GAGGAGATTAAAGTTAAAAAAGTTAGTATAAAGAAATCTAATAAAGTTCTTAAGAAAAAGGTTAGTGATAGTGTAAGTTTTATAAGAACTATAAAAGTTGGAGATTTAGTTAAACATAAAAAGTATGGAAAGGGAGTTGTAGTAAAGCTAAATTCTCCATTAGCAACAGTTTTATTTGAGGGAGTTGGAGAGAAAAGAATAAATGTTGATTTTTTAGAGATAATTTAAAATCTCTATTAATTCCAAAATTATAGATAGATAAGTTGATAAAGATTTCACTCTATATTCATCATCTCCTTATATTTATCTACGATAACTCTCCTTACTGCCTCTGTAAACCTTTTATCTAAAGGTTCTATAATATCAACTAATTTCCCTTGAGATGTTGATTTTTTTGGAAAATCTATAAAATATCCACTACCCTTTATAACGAATGTATCCTCAATAGTAATGTCAGCTATAGCTCTTATTCTTCCACCTATACTTGATGTATCAAATGGATAAATCTTTACATCTGTAATTTTAACCATTCTTGTTAACAGAAACTTTTATTAATAGAAACATTATAAAAGTTTTTATCTTATTATTCTAATTTTGCCTATTTCCAAATTTCCATTTAATAATAAACTCTGTTCCCTTCCCTTCTTCCGTTTTAACCTCTATCTCCCCACTATGTTCTGAGATTATCTTTTTAGCAATTGGTAAACCTAAACCTGTTCCATTTGCCTTTGTTGTAAAGTAAGGTTCAAATATATGTTCCTTTATATCTTCAGGAATACCATAACCATCATCTTTAATCTTTAAAAGAATATAATCATTTTTTCTTTTTAAAGAAACATCTATCCTTCCTTTTTTTTCAATAGCTTCAACAGAGTTTAAAAGAATGTTTACTATAGCCTGCTCTATAAAATTTTTATCTCCCTTTATAGTTATATCCTCAAGCTCCTTTCTTATATCAATATCCTTTCCCTTTATACTTGATTTAATAAAATCTATAGAGTTTTCAACGACTTCTCTTAAATTAATTTCCTGTTTAGAGTAAAAGGAAGGTTTCACATAATCTAGAAGTTTATTGATTATCTCTTCAGCCCTCTTACTGTTTTTCTCTATTCTGTCTATCAGTTTTAATCCTTTCTCTATATCACCTTTTTCTAATTTTCTTCTCAATGCAAAAGCCGATGATGTTATGACTGCTAAAGGGTTTTTTAGATTGTGGGAAATTCCAGCTGAAAGTTTTCCCAACACTGCATGTTTTTCTGCTTGAAATAGGTTCCTCTCTAATTCCTCTTTTTCTTTAAAGTATAGAGTTTTGGCTATGGCGGTAGATACAGAGTTTGTATAGGTTTGTAAATACTCAATTTCATCAGGAAGTATCTCTGATTTTTTATAAACAAAGATAGCTCCAATAGTTTTACTATCCTTTTTTAACGGAATTATTACAACCTTACTGTTAAGTAATATTTTTGCTGTTTGAAAATTTTGTAAATCTATACTTTTATACTTTTCAATTTCAGGAATAAAGCCATCCTTTTTAAATATAACCTCAATTTTATCCTCTATTAAAATTGCTACTCCCTTATATCCTAAATTTAACAAACCACTTATAACATTTTCTCCTATCTCTTCTAAATCTATCGGTCTTATGGCCCTATTACTAAGTTTAAATATCTCCTTTAACTTTTTATGGGTTATTTTTAATTCATCATTAACCTTGTTTAGTCCCTCTTGGATTTCAAAACTTATAGCCCTATCTAAAAGTTTTCTATATCTCAACTTATCAAGCTCTAAGTTATGATAAAGATTTTCTATAATTTCCTTTGTGTAGTATATGGTAATCGTTAAACTTAAAACTGTGATAAACAGATAAATATTGGTAAATGTTGATAAAAACAGAATGGTTAATGAACTTATCCAAAGTAAAAAATCTCTAAAATCTTTAAAATTTTTAAAAATTAGAAATATAAGAAGTATTTTTATAAATTCTTCATCTCTGATACTTTGAGCTAAAAAGGTTTTACCTATAAACTTAGAAGAGGCAAGTATAAGTAAGATTAATATAAGTAAGTATTTAAATTTTTTATTTGTAAAATTATTTTTCAGTATAAATGCCAATATAATTAATACCGTTTCAACAATTAATAAAAAATCAGTTTCTAATGGAAAGAAATAGTTAACTGCCTCTAAAAGTATCAGTAAAATTGTAATGATGATAAATGGTAGATACTCTTTTACCTGTTTTGTAAAAAAAATTACAGAAAGAAAGTATATCCAGATTAGATATATACTCTTATCCATCTTTAGATTTTTCTTTTTAGTAAAACCACAACTCTACACTCAGCACCTAATCCCTTTCCTAACTCTCCTAACTTTTCGTAAGTTTTTCCCTTTATAAATATCTGGTTTTTCTGTATTTTTAAAATATTGGCTGTATTTTCAATAATTTTTTCTCTGTAAGGCTTTATTTTTGGTTTTTCTAAAATTATAACTCCATCTATATTCACTATTTCATATCCAGCAGTATTAACTATTCTGTTAGCTTCCTTTAAAAATATTGAGCTGTCAGCATTTTTCCATTTATCCTCTGTATCAGGAAATAGCTCCCCAATATCACCATAACCTATAGCACCTAATAGGGCATCTGTTAATGCATGAAAGAATATATCCCCATCAGAATGGGCAACAAAGCCTTTTTCATCAGGGATATATATCCCACCTATTACCAACTTTTTACCTTCTTTTAATCTGTGAAAATCAAAACCTATCCCAACTCTAAACATCTCTTACTTCCACGACAGTTTTTCTCTTAAAATATCAAAATAATTTTTGTAAGGTGTTCTTACTAGGTAAGCAAAGTAAGGGGACTGTTTAACTACAATCTCATCACCGTATTTTAACTGTGTTCCTTCCTGTCCGTCTAAAGTTAACCAAGCATTTTTATCTTTAGATTCAACTCTAATTTTTATAGGCTCAAATGGTGGAAGTAGTAAAGGTCTATCTGTTAATGTATGGGGACATATAGGGACAATTATAAAAACTTCCATCATTGGATAAACAATTGGACCTCCTGCAGAGAGAGCATAACCAGTTGAACCGTTAGGAGTTGATATAATAATTCCATCTCCGTTATATGTTGTAATGTATGTATTTCCTATATAGACTGATACGTCAACAATTCTTGATATAACATCTTTGTTGATAACTACGTCGTTTAAACAGTCTGCTTCAGCTAACTTCTTACCGTTTCTATACACAGTAGCTCTTAACATCATTCTACGGGAAACACAGAGTGGTTTTTGAAGTATATACTCCAGCTTATTAAATGCCTCTTCTACATTAACCTCTGTAAGAAATCCTAAAGTTCCTAGATTTATACCTAAAACAGGTATTTCATACTTTGCAACTCTCCTAGTGGCTATAAGTAATGTTCCATCTCCACCAACAACAATTAAGAGGTTTGTATCCTTTAATAGCTCTTCGTGTTCTAACTCTGCAAGATTTTTGAAAATTCTACTTTTAATCCCTCTAGATATTAACCATTCCTTTAACTTTTTAGAGAACTCTTCAGCCTCTTTACTTGCCTTTGAGAAAATATCAATCTTTTTATAGTATGGATAAAAATTCATTTTTTTATCTTCCCTTTTAATTATTTTTAATCATCATCATACTTTAAAACAAAGGCAAACCAAATATCATTTGGTTTTTCTTCATCTTCAGGTTTAGACAACTCATCAACAACCTTCAAATTACTATCCTTTGCCATTTTTAATATCTCTTCTTTCTCTGTATGCTTAAAAATACCAGAGATAATGAGATATTTGTTAAACAGTCTTATTATATCCTTAAAAGTTTCTCTAAAAATTTTCATTTCTAGATTGGCTAGAACTATATCAAATTTCTCTTTTATATCTTTTGGTATTGCCTTTACACACTCTATATTTTCTTCTTCATTTTCCCAACAGTTAACCTTACATTCCTCTACAGCAGTTTCATCAATATCTATTCCTTTTACCTTTGAAGCTCCTAGTTTTGCAGATGCTATTGCAAGTATTCCAGTTCCTGTTCCAACATCTAAAACAGTATCCCCTTTAGATATATATTTAGGTAAAAGCTTTAAAACCATCTGTGTTGTAGCATGTAAACCTGTTCCAAAAGCCATACCTATTCTTATTTTTATAGGTATAAGTTTATCCCCCTCATAAATTTCCCATTCAGGCAGGATAATAAAGGGAGAAACCTCTATAGGCTTAATATCCTCTTTCCATTTATCTGTCCAATTCTCCTCTGGAATAAGTTCTTCTTTTAATAACTCTCCTGCTCCTAAATCTTTAAATATCTCATTTACCGCATCTTTTAAAGCTTGCTCCTCACTTTCTTCAACATATATAGCAAATATTGTTTCTTTTTCATTTCTCTCTAATATTTCAAATCCATAACCATTAAGCTCAACAGCAAATATCTCAAATAACTCTGTTGGAAGTTTATAAACAAATCTTTTCATTTTCTAATCCTCTAATCTTTTTTTAAGGAAATTTATCAAAATTTTTTGTCTTTCTCTACCTTTAGGTAAACTTTCCCTTAATCTAACCATATCCTTTAAAACTGATTTTAAATTTTCAGGAAGACAATCTCTTATTATCTCTTTAAGTTTACCTGCTAAAGATGGAGCTTTTCCAGAAGTTGATATACCTATTACAATATCATCCTCTCTAACAATAGCAGGGAATATAAAACTGCAAAAATCTAAACTATCTACAGAGTTAACGGGAATTTTCCTTTTAACACACTCTCTATAAATTTTTTCCTGTAAAGGAATATTGTCAACGGCTACAATAACCAAATCCCTGTCCTTTAAATCTTCCATATCAAATGGTTTTAGTTTTAACCTTATTTTATTTTTTTCATATAACTCTTTAATTCTTTCTGATTTAATCTCTTTTGTTATAACTGTTATATTAGGTAAAAACTGAAGTAATACATCTATTTTTCTCTCTGCAACCTTTCCACCACCAACTATAAGAATATTTTTATCTTTTAAATCTATAAATAGGGGAAAGTAAGCCATTTTTTAACCTTTTATGAAATTGTTTATTAACTTTTAACGAAATTGTAAATCAATTTCTTACGAAATTGTAAATCAACTTCTTATGAAGTTGTCTAAAAGTTTAAACAGTAAATCTTCTATAGTTTGAAAATTATCTTTTTTGCTTAAAATCTCTTCTGAAGATTGAATAAACACTCCTTTTTCCTTTAACTCTTCCTCTGATTTCTGTATTAATTCTTTAGCAGAATTATAAGTTGTTTCTAAATGGAACTGTAATCCTAAAACATTTCCATTATTATACTCAAAAGCTTGATTTTCTGTTGCTTTATTGAAGGCAACTTTAACAGCTCCATTAGGTAAATCAAAGGTGTCTCCGTGCCAATGGAAAGCTACAAACTCTTTAGGAAATCCTTCAAAGTTTTTAGAGTTTATCCCTTCTTCTGTAAGGTTTACAGGGAACCACCCAATCTCTTTATACTTGTTTTTATAAACTTTAGCCCCTAACACATCAGCTATTAACTGTGCTCCTAAACAAACTCCAAACACTTTTTTATCTAGATTTATTGCATTTTCAATAAATATTTTTTCCTTTACTAAAAACTTATACTTGTCTTCATCGTAAACTCCCATTGGACCGCCCATAATAACCAGCATGTCAAATGATGAAAAATCTGGAAAAGGCTCATTTTCATAAAGTTTTGTCCCTTTTATCGGGAAACCTTTACCTTTAGCCCAGTTCTCTATGTTGGCCGGGGGTTCGAACGGAACATGTTGAAGATAATGTATTCTCATATCTGCCTCATCCAACATTTTATTTAACATTATAGAAGAAAATTCAAAGAAAGGTAAAAATAATTTTTAAGAAGTAGAGACCTTCAAATTCTTTAATAATTTCTGTTTTAATGTTTCTTTGGATGGGTATCATAACTATTTAATTTTGGGGGTTGTATTACTATCATCTGTAAATAAACGGTTAACATTTTTTCTACAAAAGAAAATTACCATCATTATAATCAAAGCTATATAAATTATCATAGGAATAAAAGCTGAAAAAATAGAAATTAAAATTAGACCATAAAATGTATCTGTAGCAGGTTTTAAAATAGGTAATATATAAGAAGAACCACTCATAGCTCCTTCATTCCAATCTGATGTGTTCATAACTAAAAGCATATGTAAGGCAATTAATACTATGAAATATATCCAGCATTTTCCCTTTATCTTTTTTATATGGGATAATATCAAGACTGTTATCATATTTACCATTAACAAAAACGAAAAGTTAAAAATTAAGATTAAGTCGGACAAAAACATAATTTTCTCCTAACATAATGTTAGATATTCCTTAACCTAATCCTTTCAACTTTCCTTATTCCCTTTAAACCCTTTAATGAGTTAATAATTTTATTTAGCTGATTAATGTCGTAAACTTCTATTTGGAGATTTATGATAGCGGTTTTTAATGAGGTTGATTTAGAGTTAATACCTGTAATGTTAACTTTTTGGTTAGCTATAGTTGAGGATATATTTGCCAGTATGCCCGGTTTATCATCGGTAATAATTCTTAATTTAACAGGAAATGTCTTCAGTTTCTTGTCAGACCATTTGGAAGGTAAAATTCTCTCTGGTTCTTCATTTAAAATCTTTTGAATATTTGGACAGTCTCTATTATGTATTGATATACCCTTTCCCTTTACCACAATCCCAACTATATCCTCACCGGGAATTGGCATACAACACTTAGCTATATTCAACATTATGTTAGAGATACCATCAACCTCTATACATATGTCTTTATTACTGGAAGTTGTAGCTTTTGTTGTAGATATACGCTTCGTAGGTTCATCCATAAGTGATGAAACAACTTTTGTAGGAGAAAGTTTACCAGCTCCAATACTTGCAACTAAATCCTCAAAATTTTTAAAACTAAATTTTTTTACAAGCTTTTCTTTCTCCTCTTCTGTTAAATCTTGAAACTGTTTATCTATCTTTCTTAAAAATTTATCTAAAAGTTTTTTTCCTAAATTAAAGTTTTCTTCCTTTGCGAGTTTAGATAAAAACTGCCTTATATTTGTTCTGGCTTTCGATGTTTTAATAAATCTTAACCAATCCTTTTTAGGATTAGGTTTTTTAGATGTTCTTATCTCAACGACATCACCTGTCTTCAGTTTTGTATCTAGGGGAACAATCTGACCGTTAACTTTCGCTCCAACAGTTCTATGTCCCACTTCAGTATGTATTCTATAGGCAAAATCAACTGGTGTTGCATCTAAAGGAAGTTTAATTATATCTCCTTTAGGGGTTAAAACATATATTTCCTCAGTTGTAAGCTCTTTATTTAGATTTTCTTTTAAATCCTTTAATGTTTCTGTGTCTTCACTATTTCTAATACTCTCTAAAACAACCCATAACCATTTAAATATTTCTAAATCCTTGTCTGTTAAATACTTTCCACCTTTATATCTAAAATGGGCTGCTATACCTTTCTCGGCTATTTCATGCATTTTGTAAGTTTTTATCTGAAACTCTACTATCTTTCCCTTTTCTGTTATAACTGATGTGTGTAAAGCTTGATAGTTGTTAGGTTTAGGATTAGCTATATAGTCTTTAATTCTTCCCTCTATAGGTCTCCATAACTGATGAATTAATCCTAAAGTTAAATAACATTGACTTACATCTTCAACGAGTATTCTTATTCCATAAATGTCATAAACCTGACTTAAAGTTAGATTTTTTCTAAACAACTTTTCATAAATGCTGTATAGATGTTTTACCCTATACTGAATAGTAGCTTTTATATTATGTTTTTTTAGTTCTTCTTTTACATCTTCTATAATCTCCTTTAGAAATTTTTCCTGTTCTTCTTTAGAATGGGCTATAAAATCAACTATTTTTTTATACTCTTCAGGATAGAGATATTTAAAAGCTAAATCTTCCAATTCACTTTTTATTTTCCATAAACCTATCCTTGAAGCAATGGGAGCGTAGATTTTTAATGTTTCATTTGCAATTCTTCTCTGTTTTTCAGGTCTTAAGGCATCTAAAGTTCTCATATTATGTAATCTATCTGCCAGTTTAACTAAAATAACTCTAAAATCTTTTCCCATTGCAACTAACATTTTGCGGAAGTTTTCAGCCTCAGCCTCTTCTTTAGAGTTAAAGTTATGTTTTGATATTTTTGTCAATCCATCAACAATGAAAGCTATCTCTTCTCCAAACTTCTCTTTTATCTCCTCTAAAGGTGTGTCTGTATCTTCTACTATATCGTGAAGAAGGGCTGATATGATACTAGCTGTGTCAAGTTTTAACCCTGCTACTATTTTGGCAACCTCTATAGGGTGTGTATGATAAGGTTCTCCTGATTTTCTAAACTGACCTTCATGTTTATCAACAATATAGTATGCAGTTTCTTTTATTTTCTCTATATCTTCTCTAGGAAGATATGAAACTTTTTCTATAAGTGAGCTTATTAATTTGTATGTATTTGTTGCAACATTTGTATCCATCTTAATATCCATTTCACCTTTAATACTTATAATTAAATTCTGTAAAATAAATTTTTCAATATATATTAAACTTTTTTTTATTGACTAAAACAGCCTAATCCTTTATTAATTACTAGATAATAAATATTAAGAGGTTTTAAGTTGTCAAAAAAAGAAAATAAAAATAAAAATAGGAT
Source organism: Persephonella sp. (assembly GCA_003978565.1). Classification (GTDB taxonomy): domain Bacteria; phylum Aquificota; class Aquificia; order Aquificales; family Hydrogenothermaceae; genus QNZC01. The sequence continues at coordinate 8,724 of QNZC01000066.1, forward strand.
TATTATAGTTGAAAGTCCTAAGAAGGCAAGGGAAATACAAAAATTTTTAGGGAATGAATATACAGTTAAAGCTACGGTAGGGCATTTTAAAGATTTACCTGAAAAGGAAATGGGAGTTGATTTAAATACATTTGAACCGAAATTTACAATAAAAAGTAGAAATCACAAAAAAATCTTATCTGAAATAAAAAAACTAGCTAAAGATGGAGAGGTTTTTATAGCTACAGACCCAGATAGAGAGGGATATGCAATAGGATATTTTGCCTATGAAGAGTTAAAGAAAAGGGCAAAATCTATAAAGAGAGTTGAGTTTTATGAAATAACTAAGAAACATATCAAAGAAAGATTAAAAGATGCAATAGATTTTGAAAAAAGTAATTTGGGACTTTTCAATGCATTTCTAGGTAGGAGAGTGGGAGATAGGATAGTTGGTTATATTCTCTCTCCTAAAGCTTCCAAAGAGATAGGAGGGAGGTTCTCTGTTGGTAGAGTTCAATCTCCAGCTGTTAGATTAATAGTAGAAAGGGAAGAGGAGATAAAGAATTTTAAACCACAGCCTTACTATGTAGTCTCTGTAAACCTAATGAAAGGAAAGGAGATAATAGAGGCTTTTTATGAAAAACAGAGATTAGAGAGTAAAGTTTTTGCTGAAGAGATTATAAAAAATATAAAAGATGAAAAGTTTGCGACAGTTATAGACATAAGAAAGAAAGAGGTTAAACAGTCTCCTAAACCACCTTTTACAACATCAGTTTTACAACAAACTGCTTCATCACAGTTTAAATTTTCTCCTGAAAAAACAATGTTATTAGCTCAAGATTTATTTGAAAATGGACTTATAACATATCATAGAACTGACAGTGTCAGAATGTCCGAAGAAGCAATTTCAGGTATAAGGGAGTTAATAAAAGCTCTGTTTGGGGAAGAGTATCTATCTTCAAGGGTAAGGGTTTACAAATCTAAAAATACCCAAGCTGATGCACATGAAGGTATAAGAATAACTAACTTTATCCCTTGGGAAGAGCAGGAGATATTACTAAAAGAAAAAGGATTATCAGAAGACCATAAAAAGCTTTTATATCTAATATACCAAAGGTCTGTTGCCTCACAGATGGCTGATGCAGTATATTTAAGGACAACTGTTCTATTTGATATTAAAAATTATAAATTTAAAACCACCGGTTCAATTATTAAATTTTTAGGATATAAGAAGATTTACGATATAGAGAATAAAGATAAACAAGTCATTATTCCAGATATAAAGTTAGGTGAAAAATTAGAAAAGGTTAAGGAAAATTTAGCTGAAAAGTTCACTAAACCACCTTCAAGATATACGGAGGGAAGTTTAGTAAAGAAACTTGAGGAGTTAGGAATAGGAAGACCTTCCACATATGCAACTATATTAAAGACTATAAAGGAAAGAGGATATGTAAAAAAGGAGGGAAACACACTTTTTCCAACAGAGGAAGCTTACCATCTAATAGAGTATCTAAATGGAAAGTATAACTGGGTTATAGATTATAACTTTACAAAAGAGATGGAGGAGTTTTTAGATAAGGTAGAGGAAAACAAGAAAGACTGGAAAGAATTTGTAAAGGAGTTATATGAAAGGTCAACATCTGGAGAGGTTTCTAAAGTTTCCAAAAAGATGAAAAATTATGCATTAGATTTAGCTAAAAAACATGGAAAAAATATAGACGATATATTGGAAGATTACGAAAAGTTGAGGGATTTTATAGAAAAACATAAAGATACAAAACCTTCAGAAAAACAGATACAGTATGCAAAAGCTTTATCTGAAAAAACAGGATTAGAGTTATCTGAAGAAGTATTACAGGACAAGGATAAGATAAAAAAATGGATAAATAGAGCAAAGAAAGAGGCTATGAAAGATTACAAATTATCGGAAAAACAGAAGGCGATACTTATAAAGCATGGACAGGAAAAACTTCTAGAAGATACACCTAAAGCTTTAGAGTGGTTAGATAAATTTTTCAAACAAAGAAGAAGAAAGAGGAAATAGGAATGGGTAGGAAGTTTAAAACAAAGAAATCATTAGGACAACATCTTTTAATATCAGAAGGGGTTATAAAAAAAATTGTTGATTATATAGATGTAAAAAATGAAGACATTATTGTTGAAGTTGGTGTTGGAACTGGACAGTTAACTGAAGAGATATTGAAAAGAGCTCCTAAAATACTTTATGGAATAGAGATAGATGAAAGGGTTTATCCAATAATAGAGGAAAGGTTTAAGGATTATGGAAATTTCATTTTGATAAAGAAAGATTACTTTGATGTTGATATAAGAAATCTGATAAACGGAAATAAAATTAAGTTAGTTGGAAACTTACCTTACAATATAGCCTCATTAATATTAATAGATACTGCCTTTTATATAGACTTAATAAAATTTAATATTTTTATGATACAGAAAGAGGTTGCTGAAAAACTTGTTGCAAAACCTAGAACTAAAGCATACTCTTTTATGAGTGTATTTTTACAAACTTTCTTTGAAACTGATTATTTAATGAGTGTTCCACCTAGATTTTTCTCTCCACCACCTAAAGTTGTTTCTGCCGTTATAAAATTAACTCCAAAGAAAGAACTTCCAATTCCATTGGAGGAAATGAAAGAGTATAAAAAGTTTGTTTCAGATATATTTACAAATAGAAGAAAGATGTTAAGGTCAAAGGTTGATACTGAAATATTAGAAAAGGCAGGAGTTAAACTAACTGCAAGAGCTGAAGAATTAAGTGTTGATGATTTTATTAGGCTCTTTAAGGTAAAAAAAGAGTTAATCTAAAGGGTTAATTTTTTCTTTAAGAATAACCCTACTTTCACGAAATTTTCACAATTATATCTTTTATAATGCTTTATATACTTAAATTAAATCAAATCTAGTTAGTTAATACTTACTAATCTATGATATAAATCATATATAAAAGGAATAAGCCTTGTTTATATTTATTAGTTGTAGCTAATAAGTTAGTAAGTGCTAACGAATAGGGAGGAAAAGGGATGGATTTGTTAACCCTCTCAAGACTTCAATTTGGTATGACAGCTTTTTATCATTTCCTATTCGTTCCTTTAACTTTAGGTTTAGCTTTTATGATAGCTATCCTCAAAACAATTTATCTAAAGAATAAGGATGAAAGGTTAGATAAGTTGGCAATGTTCCTTATGAAGCTGTTTGCTATCAACTTTGCTGTTGGAGTTGCAACTGGTTTAACGATGGAGTTTGAATTTGGAACAAACTGGTTTGAATACTCAAAATTTGTTGGTGATATTTTTGGAGCACCTTTAGCAATAGAGGGATTGATGGCTTTCTTCCTAGAATCAACATTTATAGGGCTATTCTTATTTGGAAAGGATAGAATTTCAGAGAAAATGCATACCTTTTCTGCTTGGATGGTGGCTTTAGGTAGCACATTATCAGCTTTATGGATATTAATAGCCAACTCTTGGATGCAAACTCCAGCTGGCTACAAAATAGTTGAAACAGAGCAGGGAGTTAAAGCTGTTTTAATAGATTTCTTTGAAGCAGCTTTAAATCATACAACAGTTTTCAGATTTTTACACTGTGTGAATGCTGGATATATAGTTGGTGGTTTCTTTGTAATGGGAGTAATGGCTTATTATATTTTGAGAAATAAAAATACAGACATAGCTAAAATAGGTTTAAAATTTGCCTTAATATTTACGGCTTTAGTATCACTTCTACAAATAATTTTCGGGGATATTCACGGTTATCAGGTTACTCATGGGCAACCTTTAAAAATGGCTATGATGGAAGGTAAATGGGAAAATGAAAAAGGTGCATCTTTAGACCTGTTTGGTGTTATAGACCAGGAAAAACAGGAAACAAAGGTTCTTCTTGAAGTTCCTTATTTATTAAGTATCCTCTCTTTCCACAACCCGAATGCAGAATTTAAGGGAATAAAGGAGCTTGTAAGAGAGTATCAACAGATAGCTAAAGAGGCTAAAGAAAAAATACCAGTTTTAGAACAAAAAATAGCAGAATTACAGAACTCTAATGCTTCAAAAGAAGAGTTGGAAAAACTAAAGTCTGAACTTGCAATGGCTAAAGCTAATGCTAAAGCTTATGACATCACTTTTGATGATTTACCGTCTGTGGCATTAGTGTTTACAACATTTCACTTAATGGTTTACTTAGGTTTTTACTTTGTATTTATAACTTTATGGGGGTTATGGCTTCTTAAAAGAGGAAAGTTATTTGAAAATAGAATTTATCTATGGATATTAGTTTTATCTGTTCCTTTACCTTGGATAGCTACAGAGTTAGGTTGGATAGCTACAGAGGTTGGAAGACAACCTTGGATTGTTCAAGGTGTGATGTTAACAAAAGATGCGGTGTCTTTCCATGTTGGAACGACAAACGTATTATTCTCATTTATATTCTTCCTGACTATATATACATTAATTTTCTTTGTATTCCTATACGCTATGATTAAGTATATTAAAAAGGGAATATCACCAGATGACTACGGTGAAGTAGAGAAACCTTCATCTCCAGTTGGGAATATAACTGCATTTTCAAAAACAGAAAAAAGATTTTAGTTATGGAGGTAAGATAAGATGCCTATAGAAGCATTTACAACATTAGAAGGTATATGGTTTCTTCTTGCCGGTTTTTTTCTTATAGGATACGCTTTAACTGATGGTTTTGATTTAGGAACAGGAATATTAACAATTTTTACAAATAAAGATGAAAATAGAAGAATTTTATACAATGCAGTTGC
>QNZC01000086.1 GCA_003978565.1 Persephonella sp.
TCTTTACCAGATAAAATATTCTTTATAGCTTCAACCTGATGGGAGTAAAGCTTTATATTTTTACTTTCTAGATATTTAGCCAGCTTACGATTGGAAAATTTAATCTCTTTAAAAACTGCCTCTCTAGGTGGTATAACTTTTCTGTATGCTACTTTATTTCTTTCAAGAAAGTATATTAAACTTAACATTTCTAATTAAACCTTTTCACTATTATTTTTCGTCCCAAATTTTAATACTAGTCAATTTAAAACTTTTACTTTATTTTTAATATTAAAATGCAATGATAAATATCATATATTTATACTTTTATATAGGGGGTTAGTTATGGAAGCATCAGGTTCATTAAAATTTTTACAGAAAACTATACTTACATCTATTTTCTTTGGCATCGTAGGTATATCTGTTAATCAGGCAAACTCATCACCACCACCTATTACCAAGGAGGAAATAAAGAAAGCTTCTAGAATTTACTTTGATAGATGTGCCGGTTGTCATGGCATGCTTAGGAAAGGAGCAACTGGACCAGCTTTAACTCCAGAAAATCTGAAAAAGAAACATCTAAACACAGAAGCGATTAAATCTTTTATCTATTATGGGACAGCCGGAGGTATGCCTGATTGGGGAAAGCAGGGGGTATTAACTAAAGAAGAGATAAACCTACTTGCTAGATTTTTACAACATCCACCACCTCCACCACCATTACTAACATGGGAACAGATAAAAAAATCTTGGAAGGTTTACATTCCTGTTGAGAAAAGGGTAAAAGCTCCTCAAAATAAAAATTGGAGAAATTTTTTCGGTGTGATACTAAGAGATGTTGGAAAGGTTGCTATTGTTGATGGAACAACTAAGAAACTTATTAGTATAGTAAACACTGGTTTTGCTGTTCATATTCTGAGGACATCAGCTTCAGGTAGATATATGTATTCTATAGGTAGAGATGGAAAAGCAACTGTTATAGACCTGTGGATGAAAAAACCTGACAAGGTTGCAGAGGTTAAGGTATGCTATGATGCCCGTTCAATAGATACAAGTAAGTATAAAGGTTATGAAGACAAATATGCTGTTGTAGGTTGTTATTGGCCACCTGCTTTTGTAGTGCTAAAGGGAGATGATTTAAAACCTATCACTAGACATGTAACAAGTGATTATTACTACGATACAAAGGATTTTGTTAGAGAAGCCCGTGTAGCATCAATAGTTTCGTCTCACTATGACCCACTATGGGTTTTAAATATAAAGGAAGCAGGGCAAGTGTGGTTGGTAGATTACTCAAAGATTGATAAGGGAAGTATAAAAATTGATATGATAGATGCAGAAAGATACCTTCACGATGGGGGATGGGACTTATCTAAAAGATATTTTCTTGTTGCTGCAAATATGAGGAATAAAATTGTTGTTATAGACACTAAAGAGAAAAAGTTGGCAGCAATTGTAGATGTTGGGACTAAACCACACCCCGGTAGAGGTGCAAATATAGACCATCCAAAATATGGTCCATTATGGTGTACCGGTCATATTGGAGAAAATAGAATTGCATGTATAGGGACAGACCCAGAGAAACATAAAAAGTATGCATGGAAAGTTGCTAAATGGATAAAAATGCCCGGTGTAGGTGGAGGTAATCTGTTTATAAAAACTCATCCAAAATCTAAGTGGCTTTTAGCAGACAGACCACTTAATCCAGATAAAGATTTACAGAGGAGTATATTCGTATATGATAAATACACATTTAAGTTAGTTAAAACATTGAAAATTCCTAAAAACATTCCTGGTAGAGCAGTTCATGAAGAGTATAGCTCTGATGGCTCTGAATTCTGGATTTCAGTATGGGGTAAAAAAGACCAACCAACTGCCATTCTTGTATATGATGATAAAACTCTTAAACTTAAAAAGGTTATAAAAGGTGATTGGGTTAGAACACCTACAGGCAAATTTAATGTAACAAACACAATGGAAGATATTTATTAAAAGATGAGTAAAAAATTTATCTTTTCTTTTTTATCTGTATTATTTCTTTTTACAAATCTTTTAGCAAATGAAGTAAAGACTGGAGAAGAACTATACAATAAACATTGTGCCTCCTGTCATGGAATAGATAGAACTGGGATAGTTGCCCCACCTCTTTCTAATCTGTTTTTAAAAAGATATTCAGACAAAAGATTACTTAAAATTATAAAAGAAGGTCTTCCAGCAACTCAGATGCCTCCGTTCCATAACCTAACTGATAGAGAGATAAAATCCATAATCTCATATATTAAGACACCTATGAATGTTGAATGGTCAGAAGATAAGATAAAGGGAACTATTACTACAAATAGATATAAAAGAAAAAGGTTAGATATAAAGAATATAAGAAATATTGTAGTTGTTGTTGAAAGGGGAAATCAAAAAGTATGGATAATGGAAAATACAGATATAATAGACAAATTCAGTTTTAAAAATGTTCACGGAGGAGTTAAATTTTCACCTTCAGGCTGGAATGTGTTTGTCCCCTCTAGAGATGGTTGGGTAGGTAGATACGATATAGATAAAGGTTCATTTTACGGTAAAGTTAGAGCCTGTATTTATTTAAGAAATATATCTTTAGATAGAACTGGAAAATATATATTCGTTTCCTGCTGGCTTCCAAAGGAGGTTGTGATTTTAGATAGTAAAACCCTCTATCCTAAAAAAGTTATAAAGGTAGATGGACTAATCTCTGCAATTTATACATTATACTCATATGATAAAGCTATTTTTACATTTAGAGACAGAGCTAAACTAGGTTTTATTGATACAAAAAGATTAAATATCAGTTATAAAAGATTAAATGAACCTTATGAAGACTTTTTTATAGACCCTTTTGAAAATTATATAGTTGGTAGCTCTAGGAAAGGAACAAAACTTAATGTTTACAGTATTCAAGAAGATAAAGTTATATTCAGTTCTAAAATAGATGGAATGCCACATTTGGCATCTGCTACCTTTTGGTATAAAAAAGGTGAATTTTACTTTGCAACTCCACATATTGCCAAACCTTTTATAACGGTCTGGAACCTTTATGACTGGAAATTTGTAAAAAAGATAGATATAGGCGGTAATGGATTTTTCGTCAGAACCCATCCAACAACACCTTACCTATGGACTGATAATGGTAAAGATAAAGTTGTTCTCATAAGAAAAGATGATTACAGGATAAAAACCCTTGGAACGATTAATGGAAAGAGAGTTATCCATACTGAGTTTTCCGGTGATGGAAATTTAGCTTATGTAAGTTTATACAACAGAGATGGAGCAATACTTATATATGACAGTATAACTTTAGATTTAAAGGGGAAGATTAAAGCAAGTATTCCTATAGGAAAGTATAACATAATAAATAAAAGCCGTAAGTATCAGTCTATTCTGTTAGGAAGAGAGGTTTTTATGGAGAAATGCTGGGGTTGTCATCATCAAACTGAAGAAGCATTCGCTCCATCTTTTAAGTGGATTGTGAACCATAGGAAACCATCAGATATTATGGCACAGATAACAAATCCTGAAGTTATGTATAAAAAGTTAGGTTATAAAAGAAATGCTATGCCTAAACTTAACCTTACACCTTGGGAGCTTAAGGCAATACTAAACTATATGATGGAGTTTAAGGAAAAGAAGGATGTTAAGGATAACTGAGTATATAAGAAAAACCTTACAGAATAAAACTATTAATGTGTTCAATGGAAAGGTTCTAATATGGAATATTACGAATGCCTGTAATCTCTTTTGTAAACATTGTTATTCCTCTGCAAATATACATAGAGAAAACGAGGTAGCCATTGAAACAATAGAAAGACAACTGCCCTTTTTAAAAAAAGCTGGAGTTAAAGTTGTTATTATCTCCGGTGGAGAGCCTTTAATAAGGGAAGATATTTTTGAAATTGCAGAGATTTTTAATAGAAATGGTTTCATAACTACACTTTCAACAAATGGTTTATTAATAAATGAAAAAAACATAGACAAAATAAAGGAAAGTTTTTCATATGTTGGAATAAGTATTGACGGAGATGAGGAAACACACGATAGATTTAGAGGAATGAAGGGAGCATTTAAAGGCTCTTTAAATTCAGTTAGACTTGTTAGAGACGCTGGTATAAAGGTTGGTATCAGATTTACATTAACATCTGCAACAGAAAAATCTTTACCTTTTATATTTGAGCTTGCAGAGAGGGAAAAAATACCAAAGGTGTATATTTCACATTTAGTTTATTCAGGTAGAGGCAGATTTTTAAATCAGATTGATAAAAGCAGATACAGAGAAGTAGTTAAGTTTATTATAAATAAAGCCTTTGAATATGTTGAAAATAACATTCCAATTGATATAGTCAGCGGTAATAACGAGGCAGACGCAGTTATCCTCTATCAATTCTTCAAAGAAAGATTTCTTGAAAAATCAGAAGTTATGTATGGGAACCTGTTAAGATGGGGAGGTAATCAGGCAGGAGTTAGGATATTTGATATTGATTATATGGGAAATGTTAAACCTGATACATATTTTCCATACAGAATAGGAAATATATACGAAAAAAATTTTTATGATATAGTTAGCTCAAACAGTTTTATAGAAAAACTTAAGGAGCATCCTAGAAAGATTAAGGGCAAGTGTGAAAGATGTGAATATATAAGAATATGTAACGGTAATTCACGGTCTAGGGCTTACGCTGTTTACGGGGATTACTTTGCAGAAGACCCTGATTGTTATTTATAAAAAGTTTTAAGGGGATAAACAGTGAGGATAGTAATTTTAGTTTTAGGATTTTTAATATCTTTCTACTACTCATTTGCAGAAAAGTTATATATAGTTGAAAGAGAGAGAGGAAATCTAGCTGTTATTGAAAACGATAAACTTATAGGGGAGATAAAAAATTTAGGTAATCTAAACCATGCAGTTGTTAAAACAGATGGAGATTATAGCTACTGTATAGCTAGAAATGGCTTCTTTACCAAAATTGACAACAGGACAGACAAAGTAATGAAAAAAGTTAAACCGGGAAAAAGTGGAATAGGCTTTACATTTATTGATAGCTATATAGCTATAGCCTACTATGAGCCACAAAAAGTTAAAATCCTTACGAAAAATCTTGATACATACAAAACTATAAACACAGCCTCTAGAAATGTTGGTATAAAGGCTTACTATCCATATCTTATATTTTCATTAATGGATAAAGATAAAGTTTGGATTTTAAATGTTAAGAAAAATTTTTCCGTAGTAAAAAAAATTAACGTTGGTAAGATGCCCTTTGACGCCCTTATCAATAAGGATAGGTATATAGTTGGTTTTTTTAAAGAAAGGGGAGTAGGAATAGTTGACCTTAACTCCTTCAAATATAAAAAAATATCTTTTAAATCTTCAGATAACAGTGAAATAGTATTAAAAATTCCACATTTTGGAATGTGGGGAATAGTAGATGATAATGCTATAATCCCAGCTGTAGCAGAAAAAAAGGCATATGTTGTAGATATAAAGACAATGAAAATTAAAAAAATTATCCGTCTAGAAGGTTTACCAGTTTTTATATCTGTATCACCAAATAAAGATATTGCCGTTGTTAACTATAGCGGTGGTAAAGACAATCTAATATCAGTAATTGATTTAAAAAACTATTCTGTAATAAAAACCTTTCCTGCAGGTAAAAGGGTAATGCATATAAGATTTTCAAAAGATGGAAAAAAACTGTATCTATCCTCTTACTTTGATAACAGATTAAAGATTTTTGATACAAAAAGCTGGAAGTTATTAAAAGAGATAACAGTTCCAAATCCTTCAGGAATATTTATAGTTAGATAAATTTTTATATAGATGGAGTTTTGAAATGGGAAAAGTTTATATTGTAGGGGCTGGTCCCGGTGACCCTGAACTTTTAACGTTAAAAGCTCTAAAAGTTTTAAAGAAGGCTGATGTTGTCCTTTATGACCGTTTAGTAAACAAAGATATTCTAGATAATGTAAAATCTGACTGTAAACTGGTGTATGTTGGAAAGGCAGATGGAAAACATATATTAGAACAGGATAAAATAAACTCATTACTATACAAGTTTGCAAATGAATATGAAGTTGTTGTTAGGCTAAAAGGTGGAGACCCTTTTGTGTTTGGGAGAGGTGGAGAGGAGGCAATTTTCTTAAAAGAGAACGGGATACAGTATGAAGTTATACCGGGTATAACATCGGCAATAGCAGTTCCAATATACGCAGGAGTTCCAATTACACAGAGAGGATTAGCTTCATCATTTGTGGTGTTAACTGGACATGGTTCAAAGGGAGTTTTACCTAATATAGATTGGGATGCTTTAAAAGGTATAGACACAATAATATTTCTTATGGGAGTATCTAATAGAGTTAAAATAGCTCAAAATCTTATAAAAGTAGGTAAATCTCCAAAAACTCCCGTTATCTTTATAGAAAAGGGAACTACCCAATATCAAAGGGAGATAGAAGCCACACTTAAAGATGTTGCAGATGGATTAATAGATGTTTCCCCACCGGCTATATTTTTAATAGGGGAGGTGGTAAAACTTAGAGAAAAAGTTAAATGGTTAGATAACATACAGGAGATTGTAGTATGATTGAAAATCTTTCTGAAGTAGAAAGATTTATACTAAATCAACTACAGGAAGGTATTCCACTGGTTCCAAAACCATTTGAGAAACTTTCATCTGATATAGGCATTTCAGAGAAAGAGTATATTGAAACAATTTACAAATTAAAAGAGAAAAAAATAATCCGCCAGATTTCACCTATTTATGATACTAAAACTCTAGGTTATGACAGCTCCCTTGTTGCTTTTAAAATAGACAATATAGAAAAGTCTGCAGAGATTATTAATTCTTATCCGGGAGTAAGTCATAACTATGAAAGAAATAATGAGTTTAATCTATGGTTTACAATAGCAGTTCCACCTGACAGTAAGCTAGGACTGGAAAAAACAGTGGAAATTTTAGCCAAAGAAACAGGAGTAAAGGATTATGTTATTTTGAGAACAGTAAAACTGTATAAAATAAAGGTAAAGCTGGATGTTAAAGGAAGTATTACTGAGAAAGAGACCCCTACAAACTCAAAGACTAAACCTGAAAACTATCTTCTGACAGAAGAAGATAAAAAGGTAATAAAAATAACTCAGGTAGATATTCCTCTAGTTTCCAGACCATTTAAAGAGTTTGGAATGAAACTTAATCTATCTGAGGGAGAAGTAATTAACAAGTTAAAAAGTTATCTTGAAAACGGAATTATGAGAAGATTTGTAGCTATCCTATTTCATAGGAACGTAGGTTTTAAATCTAATGGTATGGTAGTATGGAAGATTAATAAAGAAAAAGTTGATGAATTAGGTTATAAACTAGCATCTTTTAAAAATGTAAGCCACTGTTATGAAAGAACTACAAATAAAAACTGGAAATACAATCTTTTTTCTATGATACATGCTAAAAGCTCCAAAGATATAGAAAACTTTGTTGAAAAATTTGCAAAAGAAGAAAATATAGAAGATTACAAAATCTTATACTCAACAAGGGAATTCAAGAAAAGAAGAATTAAATATTTTTCAGATGAGTTTTACAGATGGGAAAATAGATATACAAAAAATTAGAGATTTATTTTTATTTCAACTTGTATATATTTTTTATAAAATATAAATTTGTTGTATATGCTAATTTTTAGAGTTTAGATAAAAAGAGAGTTGTTTTTATCTTTAGCTTATACAATAAAAATTTGAGGTTAAAGTTTTAGGAAAAGATTTTATAATATAGCTATTATAATAAATTTTTTAACAAACTAAATAAGGGGTAGATTTTGAGTTTAAAAAAGGATGTAAAAATAAAACTCCTAGTTGCTTTCAGTATTATTGTAGCTTCAATTTATCTAGCCTTAACAAAACCTATAAAGCTCGGTTTAGATTTACAAGGTGGTATAAGCATAGTTCTTGAGGTGGATATAGACACTGTATTAGAAAATAATTACAAACAGTTAGGTAAGGATATAGAAGAGCTGTTAAAAGATAAAGAGATAGATGTTCTAGATGTAAAGGTAGATAAAAAAAGATTAATAGTTTCTATTCTTGATAATTCTAAATTAGAGGAAGCTAAAAAACTGATTTTTTCTAAATTTGGAAGAATTGTTAATGTAGAAACAGATAAAGATTATTTGTTAATTAGTTATAGAAAAGAATATCTTGAAAATTTAAAAAAAGATATAGTTAATAGAACTATAGAAGTTTTAAGAAGAAGGATTGATGAGTTTGGAACATTAAATCCTAATATAGCAAAACTTGGAGATAAAAGAATTATTGTGGAATTGCCGGGAGTTGTTAATCCAGATAGAGCTAAAGCCATAATAGGAAAAACTGCTCAGCTTGAGATATTGGAAGTTGTAGATTATGCAATGTCTAAAGAAGAGTTGTTAGCGAAGTATCCTGATGGTTTACCAAAGGGAACAAAGATTATTGAAGGTATCCCTAAAAAGTATGGAAAACAGAGTATAAAGGAGTGGTTTTTAGTTAAAGATACTCCAATAATAACTGGAGACGATTTAAAAGATGCACAGGTAAGGTTAGACCAGTATGGAAATCCTGCTGTAGATTTTGAGCTTAAATCTAACTCTGCGGAAAAATTTGGAGAGGCAACAGCAAGACTTATAAACAAAAGAATGGCAATAGTTTTAGACAATAAGGTTATTTCTGCTCCTGTTGTAAGAAGTAGGATATCAAATGCAGGTCAGATAACAGGAGATTTTACCTCTGAAGAAGCTTCAGATTTAGCTCTCGTTTTAAGAGCTGGAGCTTTACCTGCACCGGTTGAGATATTAGAGGAAAGACTTATAGGTCCAACACTTGGTAAAGACAGTATTCAAAAAACCATAAATGCTGGGATTGTAGCTTTAACATTAGTTGGAATATTTATGATTTTTCGATATGCAATTTCCGGTTTTATATCTATTGTGGCACTCCTTATAAATGGTTTACTTCTATGGGCAACATTAGTTGCATTTGGTATAACTTTAACTTTACCGGGAATAGCTGGTATTATTCTGAATATAGGGATGGCTGTTGATGCTAATGTAATAATCTTTGAAAGAATTAGGGAAGAGTTAAGAAAAGGAAAAACTTTAAGGGTTTCTCTTGAAGAGGGATTTAAAAGGGCTTGGGATGCTATACTTGATGCTCAAATCACAACACTTATAGCTGCCTTTGTGTTATTCCAGTTTGGAACAGGACCTTTAAAAGGTTTCGCAGCTACACTTTCTATAGGGACAATCACATCTATATTTACAGCAATGTTTATAACAAAACTACTCCTAGATATTATAGTTGGAGACAAAAAAAGTATGAAATATGCTATTTAAGGGGAAAAGGATGAGAAAATTTTTAGATATAACTCCTAACATCGATTTTATGAAATTAAAAAAATTTGGTTATATTTTCTCTTCAATAGTGGTTTTATTAAGTGTTGCAGTAATATACTTTAAAGGTTTTAATCTAGGTTTAGATTTTACAGGTGGAACCGCAATTCAGATTAGATTTGAAAAACCTATAGATATTAAAACATTAAGGGATGCTTTAAAAGATATAAATCTGGAAGATAGTGTTATTCAAGAAGTAGGTAAAAATAAGAGAGATTATGAAATAAGAGTTTCATTAAAAAAGGGAAGCTCTAAAGAGATATACAGAAAGGTAAAAACAGCTTTAGATAAACATTTTCCAAATCAGTATGAAATTTTAAAACTTGACTATATAGGAGCAGTAATAGGAAAGGAGCTAAGGGAGGCAAGTATATACTCAATTATAGCTGTAATGGTAGCTATACTAGTTTATGTTGCATACAGATTTGAGCCTGTTTTTGCTATAGGAGCGATAGTTCCTCTTTTCCACGATGCGTTGATAACAATGGGGATATTTTCAGCTTTCAGTATGGAGGTTGATTTATCAGTTGTAGCCGCAATACTCACAGTTTTAGGTTATTCTTTAAACGATACTATAATTATCTTTGATAGAATAAGGGAAAATATCAGAATAAGAGGAAAGAAAAATCTTCTATTACTTATAAATCAAAGTATAAATGAAAACCTATCAAGAACTGTGATAACCTCTGGAACAACATTATTCTCAGTTTTAGCGTTATACCTTTTTGGTGGCGAAAGTCTTAAAAATTTCTCTCTAGCTCTACTAATAGGTATAATCGTAGGAACATACTCATCTATCTATGTAGCCTCTCCAATAGTTGCAGATTTAGAGAGATACTTAAGAAAAAAAGGAAGAAAGTATTCACAAGTAGGAGTTTAAAGACTAAAATAATGTATATACACATTGTCGAACAGGTGAAGTTATGAAAAGAACACAAATTTATTTAGATGAAGATATATACAATTATCTAAAAGAGGAAAGTTTAAAAACAGGTAAAACTATATCAGAGTTGATTAGAGAAAAAATTAGAAAAGAAATAGAGCAAAATAAAAATAATTTACTGCAGGCAATTAGAGAAGTAGCTGGTTTGTGGAGTGATAGAACAGAAGATGTAGATAATTTTGTTAGAGAGTTAAGAAAGGGGTCAAGAATTGATAGTATTTGATACAGATATAATCATTTGGATTTTAAGAAATAGAGGAGATATTATTAAACAGTCAGAAAGATTAATAGAGGAAACAAATGGTTATATTTATATAACACCTATTCAAATAGCTGAAATATATGCAGGAGCTAGGAAGAAAGAATTAATACAGATAGAAAAATTATTAAATAGTTTTAAAAAAATTGATATAAATGAAGAAATAGGCAGATTGGCAGGAGAATTTATGAATAAATATAGAAAATCCCATAATGTAGAGCTTGCGGACAGTTTAATCGCATCTTCATGTAAAGTCTATGGTTTTAAACTGTGGACATTAAACAAAAAACACTATCCTATGATGAATGATAAGGAATTAATCTAAATCAGTAATACAAATATAAAAAAATATATTCTTGTATTCTTTTTTATATCTATGTAAACTATCTATCGTTTACTAGTTAACAAGGAGTGTAATAATGGAAAAATTTTTAGAAAATCTGGGAGAAAGGGTTATAAATGGAGAAATTTTATCTAAAGAGGAAGGATTAAAAATTCTTAAAATATCTGATGAGTATTTAGATAAACTAATAGAAGAAGCAAAAAAGGTTAGAGAACATTTCTTTAAAAATCAGGTTGAGTTCTGCTCTTTAATTAATGCTAAAAATGGGGCTTGTAGTGAAGATTGCTCCTTCTGTGCTCAATCTTCAAAGTATCCTACACCTATAAACGCTTATCCACTTGTTCCATTAGAAGAAATGTTGGAAGGTGCAGAAAAGGCAGTTTCTTTAAAGGCAAATAGATACTGTATAGTTATGAGTGGAAGAAGAGCTAGTAAAGAGGAAGTTGAAAAAGTAGCAGAAGCTATAAAGGAAATAAGGAAAAAATATCCTATAAGAGTATGTGTTTCCTTAGGTTCTATAGATGAAGAAGATTTAAAAAAATTAAAAGAGGCTGGAGTTGACAGAGTTAATCATAACCTTGAAACTTCAGAGAGATTTTTCAAAAATATCGTTTCTACACATACTTGGTATGAGAGATATAACACCATTAAGAACATTCAAAAAGTAGGACTATCAACATGCACTGGAGGAATATTTGGATTAGGTGAAACAGATGATGATATTATTGATTTAGCAATAACCTACAGAGATTTAAAAGTTCACTCTATACCTTTAAACTTCCTTATCCCTATTCCGGGAACTCCTCTAGAGAATAACAATAATTTAACACCTGAAAAAGCTATAAAGATAGTTGCATTATTTAAATTATTTAATCCTAAAGCTGAAATTAGATTATGTGGTGGTAGAGAACAGAATTTAAAAGATTTCCACGATACAGCTATGGAGATAGCAAACTGTTTAATGGTTGGTGGCTATCTAACTAGAGCTGGAAGGTCTCCAAAGAAAGATTTTGAAATGATTAATAGATTAAATAGAGAGTTATTAACAGAAGGAAAAAGTTTTAATTAAATATAAAAAGGGGCATAAAGCCGTCCCATCTTTCCGTGTCCATAATCGTGCATGTCTGTTCATTTGGTTAGGAAACCACCACAAACCACAAAGCAATTTAGACTGGTAAATCCCTGACGGGACGGAGCTTAAAATGTGTTTTAAATCTACTTCTTTTTGCTTTCGTTTTAAAACACATTTTACTGGCAGGAATATCCCTTGGGCTCTACCCTCGGGATTTTGATTTACCAGCCTATCCTTTATTATAAAATGAAAATTTTTATAAATCAAATGCAATTTTTGTTAACCGCTTTCTAATTATATACATATTTTTAGATAATTATAGTTAAAAATTCAATAAACTGCTTTCAGCCCATTCTTTCCAATTCTTCTGTTTTAAATCTCTCTTTCCAACATTCTTCACAGAAGAATAGCCCTTCTATATTAGGGTCTTCATAAAGAATAGCCAATTTTCCACATTTATAGCATTCCTCTTTATTTTCAGTTTTCCTTAAATTTTCCAATTTAAAATTATCATTTTCCACAGCATTACTCCTTTTTATTTTAAAGTTTAAGTTCTTTTAGAAACTCTGTATATGATTTCCTGTAGGGAATACAGTCTTTTCTCCTAATTTTATAAATATATCTTTTCCAACCTTTATAAATTGAACATTTTTAAACTTTGAGTTTATAGGTATATATCTATCAAAATTTATAGAAGTTTTAGGTTTCCTTCTTGGTTTTATAACTAAATATTTTTTTTCACAACCTTCTTTATTTAGAACAGTTTCTATATACCAGTATCTTCTTTTTAGATAAACAAAACACTCATTAGAGTTATTGAGTTTTAAAAGAATAAATTTTTTTTCGTTTATAATTTTAAAGTTATTCATCTCATTTACTTTTGAGAAATAGAGGAAGATAGCTAACAGTAGTATAGAGCCTCCAAGTTTAAGCAAAATATTTATCTTCATTAAGAAGATAACAATGAGATAGAT
>QNZC01000027.1 GCA_003978565.1 Persephonella sp.
TCAATATCTGCTTCCATTAAAGAGAGATTATTTTCAGAGAGTAAATCATAATCTTCAAACCAGAGTTCAAAATGTTTAAGTAAGTTTTTATATGTTTCAATGCTTTTGTCTGATAAACCTGATTTTTTTAGTTTCTTTAAATATTTTTCTATTTTATCATTAATAGAATTTTTTAAATTAATCATTTAATATTTCCCTCAATTCTTCTACAGAAGAAATAATTTTGATAGATTTTATTTGTAATTGTTTTAAATCTTTATCTAAAGAGATAATAAACCTTACTTTATACTCAAGGGCTAATGCGACAAGTAATGCATCTTTTGGTAAAAGACCAAATTTTTTACATAAATTAAATAATTTACCCTTTAAATTGGCAGAAGTATCAATTAAAGTAAATAATTTTTTTATAAATATGTCCAGTAAAGGTATTAATGTGTCGTATGATTTTTTTGAAAGTTCTGGATTATTTTTCAGTTCCCAGTAGGGTTTCTTTGAGAAAAATCTAACTAATATATAAAGAACTTCTTCAATTGTATCTATACTCAGTAAATATTCATTACTTCTATTTTCAGACATTACATCAATAATTTTTTTTGCGTTTTCATTCCCTTTAAAAAATTCAATTAATATATTACTATCTATTATAAATTTCTCCATAGACTTCCTCTCTAATTTCATCTATAGATTTATCAGTTTTTAGTATTCCAAATAATTCTTTTAAAGCCTTTTGATATAATCTTTCTTCTTCAAACTCTCTTATTATTTTTTCAATTTCTTCTGGAGATAAATGAGTTGAGATGACAATTTCTTCTTTGTTATCTGGCTTTATAATTACCTTAGTCATCAGTTCAAACCTCCAATCTTCTTGTATAAATTAAATATGGTTCCATTATCTGTTTTTTTCTAATTCTTCAAAAACATCTTTATTAACATCACTTAAGAAAATATATGTTAACTTTATTCAAATTCCTTATATACAGCTAATAATTCTCCTTTTTTTTCAAATAAATCCCAAGCAATATCATTTAGCATATCTAAAACGATATTCCATTTATTCTTATCTTTTAACTTTATTTTTATTCCAATATCAGCATCTACATCTTTTGGAACATTTATAATTTTAATTTTTTCTATATTTTCTATGTTTTGGATAGCTTTCAAATAATCTGCTATAAGTTCTATTTCTTTTAACTTTGCCATTTGTTTATCACCTCTTTTAAAAATTCAAAAATAATTTTTAATTCTTTAATTTCTTCTTCAGTATATATTTCTTCTTTATAGTCAGCTTTTACTCTATAAAAGTATAATCTTTCATATGTTTTGTATAGGTTTTTTATGAGAGTTTTATCAAATAAATTGTTTTCTACACAATATTTAGAAAATTGTTTATTAATTCCTATATGTTTCCATTTTCCTTCTTTAGGATTATCTAAAACTGCTTGCATAAAATTAAACAGAGCATAATATAGATTAGAGCCTAAGGTTAATATATTATTTGTTTTTATTTACCAATTGCTAATTTCTAATCTTTCAAGAGATTTTTTCTTATATATTTCGTTCATTGAATACCTCTAGTATTATGTTTGTTTCTATTTTAAATTAATTTTCATCAAAATACAATACTCTAATTTATATTATGGTAAAGCCTCTAATATCAAATACTATAAATATAAACATTTGGAAACTATTGATATTACTTGTTTCACTGCTTGCCACAGGAGAGGCTCGGTAAATAAACTTGAAGAGAAGAAGAAAAGGTAGATAATGGCTATAATAGGATGAGCTTCCAAAAGTCAGCACTTGTCTACATTTTAATATGTTTTTAGGCAACTGTTAACACCACAATACAAAAGATTATTATTTAGCTTGTATTTCTATTTTAATTAGGTTCTTTCTCTACAATATATCTGTATTTTTAGCTATTTTTTCTTCTTTTTCTTTTTGTTAACACACTAACAGAGGTAGTTGACTAGTTTACGAATACCTGTTAATAAATTTATATTATTTTCGTTTTTAAATTATAATAATCTAAAAACGATTATAGGTTAAAGATGAAGTTTATAAATAGAGAAAAAGAATTACAGACTTTGGAAAAAGAATATAATAAGAAAGGTTCTTCGTTTATTGTGATTTATGGAAGGAGGAGAGTTGGAAAAACTACTCTCATTGAAAGGTTTATAGAAAACAAAGCTTCAATATATTTCTTAGCAGATTTACAAAATGAGAGACTTCAGATAGAAAGATTAAAAAATGTTGTTGCTGAAAGCTTGAATGATGAAATATTAAAATCTATACATATAAATGATTGGGAAACTTTATTTAATTACATTTTTCAAAAAGAGTATAAGGAAAAGTTAGTAATAGCAATAGATGAATTTCAATATCTCGTAAAGGTAAATAAAGCTATACCTTCTATTTTTCAATCTATATGGGACAAAATCTTAAGAAATAAAAATGTGATGTTGATACTTTCTGGTTCTTTAATAAGTCTTATGTATGATATAGCCTTAAGTTATTCAAGTCCTTTATATGGTAGAAGAACATCTCAGATAAAACTCCAACCTATGAATTTCTTTAATTTTAGGAAATTTTTTAATTTAAAGGACAACGATAAACTTTTACAATTTTACAGTGTTATAGGTGGGGTTCCCAAATACATAGAATTTTTTAATGAAGAAAATGATGTATTTGAAAACATAAAGGAGAATATACTGGATAAAAACAGTTTTTTATATGAAGAACCTAAATTTGTTTTAAAAGATGAGGTTAAAGAACCAATTACTTACTTTTCTATTTTACAGGTAATGTCTCAGGGAGAACATAAGATAGGAAAAATTGCTTCTAAACTTGGTATAGAAACAAAAAATCTAACATCTTTTATAGAAAAACTAATAGAGCTTGAAATAATAGAAAGACAAGTTCCAATAACAGAAGAAAATCCTATAAAAAGTAAAAAAGGTCTTTACTTTATAAAAGATAATTTTTTTAATTTCTGGTTCAGATATGTATTTCCTTATCAAAGTTATCTTGAAACGGAAAGGTATGATTTTGTTCTTAATAAGATAAAATCAGAATTTAAATATTATATTTCTTTTGTATTTGAAAACATCTCAAAGGATTATCTTTTAAATAAGGTGAACCTACCGTTTCTTATTCCAAAAGTAGGTAGATGGTGGAATAAAAATATGGAAATAGATGTTGTAGCTTTGGGAGATAATGAGATTTTATTCGGTGAATGCAAATATTGGGACAAACCTGTTGGTTTAAATGTTTTAAATGAGCTAAAAGAAAAATCAAAGTATGTAAATTGGAAAAAAGAAAAAAGGAAAGAGTTTTTTGCTATTTTTTCAAGAAAGGGATTTACAGAAGATTTAATAGAGAGAGCACAAAAAGAGAAAAATATATTTCTTTTTTCTCTAAATGAGTTTTAATTATCGTTTATTAATGTAAGTTAAATAACATCTATCGTTTTTAGATTATAATAATCTAGATTTTAAAAACAGGTAAAATAACAGCTACCTAGATTTTCTAATTATATTTTTCTGTAAAAAAAGAAGACAAAAGAAGATAAAAGAAAAAGTTTGTAAGCCAAAATTCCAAGGGCAAAGTCAAAGGGATACTCCTGCCAGTAAAATGTGTTTTAAAACGAAAGATAAAAGAAGGAGTATTAGAAGAGATAAGAGGTAGGTATTTTTTAGGAGATAGATATTATGGGAAGAATGTAAAAGTATTAGAAGAATTAAATAGATTAGGATTTGATGTTATAGTCCCTGTAAAAGATACGTTAAGACAGCTCGTAAGACTTTATTTTTCTATTTTTCTATTTCATCTTTTTTTTGTCTTCTTTATTTCTGTTTTTTAGACTTTTTAAACACACTTGTCTAAAAGTGTTCTGTTTGGCTCATTTGTAAAAAATGTTAAGTCGTAATTCATAACTTACCTCAAATTAAATCATTAATAATTAGCTATTTTAAATAAACTCTCTAAAAGGCTTTTAAAAACTAAATACTAGGTAAATATCTATTTACTTTTTGTGTATAAAAATATATTTTATCTATAATTAAATAAGGAAATATTTGAGGAAATTAATGATTTTGAAAGTCTTTATTCTATATATACCTCTATTTTTTTTAGGTATAGTTATTTCATATTTATACTTCTCACATATGATAAGAAGCCTTCAGATAGAGAACGTTTCGAAGAGCAAGGTTATAAAGAGCTTATTTTTCAGATTACCGATACCAGTAATTGGTTTCTTAATAGCAGGTTTTCTAGGTAAAATCTGGGGGATTTTATCGTTATTTGCAGGTTTTACAGTTTATCAAGTTTACTTTTTAGTAAAAGTTGGTAAAAGATTAAAGGAAGAAGTTGAAAAAGAGGCAGAAAGTTTAGAAAACATAGAGGAGAATAAATAAAATAATCAAGGTTAAAGATGGTTAATGAAAAGATACTTCTTTTAATAGGAGCTTTTATTTTTGGAAGTATAATAGGTAGCTTTTTAAATGTTCTGATATATAGACTTCCAAGAGGATTAACACCTTTTAAACCTACATTTTCATTTTGTCCAAACTGTAGAACCCAAATCAAATACTATGACAATATCCCAATAATTTCATATTTATTTTTAAAAGGTAAATGTAGAAACTGTAAATCTCCAATCTCCTTAAGATACCCTATAGTTGAAGCTTTAACAGGTTTTGCATCAATTTTAGCTTACTTAAAAGCAGGTTTATCAATAGATTATGTCTTTACATTTTTGTTTTTAGCCTTAATGATAACACTCTCTTTTATAGATTTTGATTTTAAAATTATCCCAGATGAGATAAATTTTTTCGGTTTTATTTTAGGTTTAATATACACATTTTTTAGAGATGATTATTCGCTGTTTGATGGGATTATCGGGGCTGGTATTGGTGGCGGTTTTTTATTTACTATTGCCTACTTCTATGAAAAGTTTAAAGGAATTGAAGGGCTTGGAATGGGAGATGTAAAACTGATGATATTTATAGGAAGTTATATAGGCTGGTTTGGAGCTCTATTCACAATATTCCTAGGCTCAATTTTAGGAACAATAATAGCATTGGCAGGTGCATTAGCTTCAAATATAGAGGATAAAGGAAAGTATGAAATACCATTTGGTCCATATCTAGCAATAGCAGGAAGTATATACCTTTTAATAGGAGATAAAATAAGAGCTTTTTATTTTGGGGGGTAAGAGTATGGAGTTTGAAATCAAATTTAAAGTATGGATTGAAAGAGATGGGGAGGTAGTTTTTAGTTCAGCAAGAGAACAACTTTTGAGGGAGATTGACAAGGAAGGCTCTATAAACAAGGCGGCTAAAAAACTAGGCATCTCTTACAAGAAGGCTTGGCTACTAATCAAACATATGGAAGAGAGGCTCGGTTATCCAATTTTAGAGAAAAAACGGGGAGGAGTATCCGGTGGAGGCTCTAAACTTACAGAAGCAGGAAAAGAACTATTAAAAAATTATGAGAAAATAATAGATGAATGTGCTAAAATTCGGGAATTCAATAAACTATTTGTAGAAAAGGCAAGATGAAAGTTTACCTTAAAGTAAACACAAACACTTTTAAAAGATGGTTTAGAATAAACTTTTTTAAAACACAGAATAGTTAGGATATGGAAAGGAACATTATACCTTTTAGAAAATATTACTTTATTTTTTTAAATGCTGGACTTATATATTTTGGATTGGCATTTGTAATTGTTGGAAAGGCAAAGAACAGTTTTAAATTTTCAGATTTTGATATTCTTCTCTTCTTTATTTTATCTTTTATTCCTGCCGTTCTGTTTTTGATAAGATTTTTTAAAGGAAGCTCTTTTTGGAATTTAAACACCTATAAAAGACTTCTTTTAGTGGCACATATACCTTTATCTATAGGTTTTTTATTAACAGTCTTAAAATCCAACTATTACTATCTCATATCAATCTTTCCTGTGTTTTTGTTAAACTTTTTAATATTAACTCCCCTTAAGAAAAAATAAAGTTTGGAAAATTTAGAGAAAGCAACAAAGATAATAGAGAAGGTTTTAAAATACGACAACAATCTTTTAGAGAGAACTAGAGGACTTTCAAATGTTTTAATTGAGCTTTTAAAGGATACTGCTCCAAAGGGAGTTATTGAGGATTTAAAGATACTAGACAATTTAAATATTGCAAAAAAGAGGGCTTTTTTAGAGTATCTGTTAAAAGTTATAAATGAATTAAAGAAAAAAACTTCCATCTCTAAAAGGGAAGAGAGAAAGGAAAAACTTATAGATAGAAAAGCTTTTAAAAATTTCT
Source organism: Persephonella sp. (assembly GCA_003978565.1). Classification (GTDB taxonomy): domain Bacteria; phylum Aquificota; class Aquificia; order Aquificales; family Hydrogenothermaceae; genus QNZC01. The sequence goes on from QNZC01000027.1 coordinate 6,306, forward strand.
TACTTAAAGACTTAAAAGTCTTAAAACCTATAGAAAAGAGAGCTTTAAAGAGGGTAAATCTAACGGATGTTGAAAGTCTGTTTTTCTTTTCACCTAAAAGATATGAGGATAAAAGATTAAAAAAACTTGGAAAGGTTAAAGATGGAGAGTATGGTTTATTTCAACTGAAAGTAGAAACTGTAAAGGAGATAAAAAAAGGAAAATTTAAAACATTAGTTGTTCTTAAACAGGGAAGTTATAGGCTAAATGCTTACTTCGTTCACAATAAACCTTTTCTGTATGTATTCTTTAGAAGGGGAAAGGAAGTTTTTATATATGGAAAAATTAATAAATTTGGAAATGAATTATCGGTTATTCAACCAGAAATATACAGGGATATAGATGATATAACTCTAAATAGAGTTGTTCCTGTTTACTCTTTAAAGGGAGATACTACAGTTAAGTTATCCTCTCAAACTATAAACCATCTAAGAAGGGCAATTTATAAAGTTTTAAAATTTTATTTAAAGTATTATCCTGACTATATTCCATCTGAAATTTTAAAAAAATATAACTACCCATCTATCAGGAAGGCTATAAAAAATCTACACTTTCCAGATAATAATTTAGATTTAGATAGTTTAAACCAGTTTGAAACTGTATATCAGGAGAGACTTATATTTGATGAGCTTTTTATTTTAGAGTTAGCCCAAGGTTATAGAAAGAATGTTTTAAAGAGGGAACCTGCTGAAAAAATAACCATTAAAGAAAACTTTATAGAGGAGTTTGAAAACAGCCTACCATTTCAGTTAACAGATGACCAGAAAAGAGCTATAGAAGACATACTAGAGGATTTATCTAAAGAAGTTCCTATGAATAGGCTTATACAGGGAGATGTTGGAAGTGGTAAAACTTTAGTGGCAATAGCCTCATCTTTAGCGGTGGCTTTAGACGGTAAACAGGTTGCTGTGATGGCTCCTACAGAGATATTGGCTAATCAGCATTTTATAAACTTCCAAAATATCACATCAAAGTTTGGAATAGATTGTTATCTACTTACAGGAAGTTTATCAAAAAAGGAGAAAAAGAAAATCTACTCTTTAATGGAAAGTGGGGAGGCTAAAATTGTAATAGGAACACATGCCCTTATCCAAGATGAAGTTAGATTTAAAAATTTAGCTTTAGTAATAGTTGATGAACAACACAGGTTTGGAGTTATACAGAGAAAGGCTTTAATGGAAAAATCCCATAAAATCCCACACACCTTGATAATGACGGCTACCCCAATTCCTAGAACTTTACAGATAGCAAACTTTGGAGATTTAGATGTTTCTATAATTAAACAGATGCCTAAAGGTAGAAAACCGGTAGAAACGATTATATTTTTCTCAGATGAAAGGAAAAAGATAGAGGATATAGTTAGAAAGGAGTTAGATAAAGGAAGACAGGCTTATATTGTCTATCCGTTAATAGAGAAGTCTGAAAGTTTAGACTTAAAATCTGCAGAGGAAGGTTATAAAAAATGGAAGGAGGCATTCCCTGATAAAAATGTTGCTCTACTTCACGGTAAAATGCCACAGGAAGAAAAGGACAAGATAATGGAAGCCTTTAGAAGAGGATTATTTCATATATTGGTTTCTACGACAGTTATAGAGGTTGGTGTTGATGTGCCGAATGCTTCAGTTATGGTTATAGAGGATGCCTATAGATTTGGTTTATCTCAGATACATCAGTTAAGGGGAAGAGTAGGTAGAGGGGAACATCCCGGTAAATGTTTATTAGTTATCCCTGAAAAGTATAAATTTCCACAAACTCCTGAAGAAAAAAAGGTTTTAGACAGGTTAAAGATACTTGTTAAAACTAGAGATGGATTTAAGATAGCTGAAGAAGATTTAAAACTTAGAGGTGGTGGTGATATAGTGGGAACTGCCCAATCGGGAAAGATAAATTTAGGTATAGCTGATTTAAATAGACCTCTAGACAGAGTAGTTTTAGAGAAGGCTAAAAACGAAGCTGATGAGTTATTAAAAAGAGACCCATTTTTAAATAAACATCCAAATTTAAAAGAGCTTATCTTTGAAAAGTATGGAGATAGATTTGAGTTAGTTAATATAGGATAAAAAGGGAAAAGTGGGAAAGGGAGGTTTAAAGGTTGAAACCTCTCTCTCCGTGAGACGCTTCATCTAATCCCACTGTTTCTGTTTCTTCATCAACTCTAGCTCCACCTGTTATAGCTGAAGATATAAAGTAGAGTATAGCTGTCATTATAGCTGTGTAAACTATAGTAAATATAACACTTTCAACTTGGACTACTATCTGACCAATTCTATCTCCGTTGTCCTTTAAAGGTGAACCGTCCCAAGCTAGAGATTGTAATGCAAAAAATCCTGTTGCTATAGCTCCCCATATTCCAGCTAAACCGTGAACTCCAAAGGCATCTAAACTGTCATCATATCCAAGTTTTTTCTTTAATATGAAAACTCCAGCCCAACCAACTATTCCAGCAATAAATCCTATTATTAATGCTCCTACAGGATTAACAAAACCAGCCGCTGGTGTAATTGCAACTAAACCAGCTATAGCACCAGATGCCCCACCTAATAACGTTGGTTTTTTAGCAACAATCCACTCCATTAGTATCCAAGATAAAACTGCTGAAGCGGTAGCAATGTTAGTTGTAAGTAATGCTACACCTGCAACCTCATTTGCTCCGAATGCTGAACCTGCATTAAATCCAAACCATCCAAACCATAGTAAACCTGCTCCTAATGCTGTTAACACAACTGATGAAGGTAGTATAGCCTTCTTTCCATAGTCCCTTCTTTTTCCTAAAAGTATAGCTAAAACTAAACCTGTAATACCTGCATTTATATGAACAACCGTTCCACCTGCGAAGTCTAAAGCTCCTAAATCAAATAAGAAACCACCACCCCAAACAACATGGGCAATTGGAGAATATACGAATGTTAACCATAAGATTGTAAATACAACCCAAGTGGAGAATTTCATTCTTTCAATAACTGCCCCCGAAGCTAGAGCTATAGTTATAGCGGCAAATGTTGATTGGAAAGCTATAAACACCCACTCTGGGAACGCTCCAACACCAGACACCTGCTTATAATCAATTCCATTTAGAAAAACTTTAGATAAATCTCCAACTATGTTATAAATAGCCCCTTCACCATCTGTAAATGCTAAAGAGTATCCCCATAAAGTCCATACAACTATAGCCAGTGCATAGGAAGTTAGAACCATCATAACTGTGTTAACTATATTTTTAGACCTAGTCATACCACCGTAAAATAGTATTAGACCACCGACAGTCATTAAAACAACAAAAGCAGTTGCAGTTATCATCCAAGCAGTATCACCTGTATCAATTTTAGCTTCCTCACCTGCAAATGCTAACAGTGGAACTAAAAAAGACAAAAAAAGACCCCTAACAATTTTTTTCATTTTTGTCCTCCTTATAAGGTTTATTTAATTACCTAAAACAGTAAGTTGAGCTGTGGAACTTTAAGACTTTAGAGAGCCTCTTCTCCTCTCTCTCCCGTTCTAATTCTTATTGCATCTTCAACAGGGATTATAAATATCTTTCCATCTCCAACCTTTCCAGTTTTAGCGGCATTTGTTATTGCTTCAACAACTTTCTCTACCATACTGTCATCAACTACCACTTCAACTTTTATCTTTGGTAAAAAGTCAATTACATACTCAGCTCCTCTGTAAAGCTCAGTGTGTCCCTTCTGTCTTCCAAAACCTTTAACTTCCGTTACTGTAATTCCAAAGTTTCCAAGTTCAGTTATTGCATCCTTTACCTCATCAAGTTTAAAAGGTTTAATAATAGCCTCTATCTTCTTCATACTTTACCTCCTGAGTTTTCTTTATTTTTAAAGCAAGATTTATGCCTAAAGATTATTTTCTAAATTTGTATTATTACTAAATCTAATTAGCTTTAGAGTAATTTTAACATATGGATTTGCGGATTTTATTCCTAGAATGTCTAAATTTTCATCTATCTAATTACAATTTTGTAAATTTTTGACAAATTTGTTATGTATAAAGTTCAATTTTTTTGTAAAAGGACTATATTTATTTAAAAATTAGGAAGTATAGAGGTTATAAAATGGATATAATTACTATTGTATTAGCTATCTTTGTAATTATAACCCTATTAAAGGGAGTTAGAATTGTTCCCCAACAACAGGCTTGGATAGTGGAGAGGTTAGGTAAGTATAATAAAACATTGAACGCTGGACTAAACTTTATAATTCCCTATATAGACAGTATAAAGTCTAAAATGTCTCTAAAGGAGCAAGTTTTAGACATAGAGAAACAGGAGGTTATAACTAAAGATAACGTTTTAGTAAAAATTGATGCAGTAGCATACTACCAGATAACCAATCCTAAAAAAGCCTTTTACAATATAGAAAATTTAGAGTATGCAATTATTCAAACAATACAGACAACATTAAGGGACATTGTAGGTGGTATGGATTTAGATGAAATTTTACAGGCAAGGGAAAAGATAAATGCACAGATAAAGGATGTTTTACAGGGTGTAGCTGATGATTGGGGAGTTCTTATAAAGAGAACAGAAGTTAAGGAGATAGAACCACCTATGAATATAGTTGAGGCTATGAGCAAACTAATAGAGGCTGACAGGTCTAAAAAGGCTATGATTACGGAAGCTGAAGGAAAGAAACAGGCTCAAGTGTTAGAGGCTGAAGGATACAAGTTGGCCAAAATGCAGGAGGCAGAGGCTATAGAAAGGATTGGTAGGGCTCAGGCTGACGCTATAAAATCTATAATGGTGGTTTTAGGGGAGGGAGAGTTAGCTTCTAAATATCTGATAGGTGATAAGTTAGCTACAAACTTTGAAAAGGTTGCAAATAGTGAAAATGCAAAAATTATTATTCTACCTTCTACAGTAGAGGGATTAATTAACTTAATAAAAGATAAAAGTAAAAGCAAAGCATAATGGGGCTAAATTTATCTTTATCTGAAATATTAATATTTCTAGGACTTTTTATAGCGGTAGTAGATATATTTACAACAGGATATATATTTCCATTTGCAATTGCACTGTTTTTTACAGGTGTTATTAGTATATTCATTCAATCTACGACACTCTTAACTGTTATTTTCACATTTCAACTTATTCTTTACTACTACCTGTTTTTTAAATTTATAAAAAAACAAAAGACTGAAATAGATGAGGAAAAAATAGGTTTTGTGAAGAGAAAAGAAAATAACTACTATATTGTTGATTTTCCAACTGGATTTAAAGGGGAAATTCAGTGGAAGGCTATATCTAAAGAGGATTTAGGAATTGGGGATAAAGTAAAAGTTAAATCTATAGATGGAAATATATTAATAGTAGAAAAAGTCTAAAATTCAAAAGATTGTAATAACTTCTTTTAAAGATTAGTATAATTAATATGCAATAAAGGTAAGGAGAGGAGTTATGACTAGAGAAGAAGCTATTCAAAAGTTATTAGAGACAGATGAGGAGTTTAAAAACTGGTATGAGGAACACAAAGAGTTAAAATGGAAAGTTCACAAGTTAGAGAAACATTTTCCACCTGACCCAGAACTAGAGGCAGAACAGGAAAGATTGAAAAGAAGAAAGCTATATTTAAAAGATTTGATGGAAGCTAGAATTAAGGAGTTCTTAAGTAAACAGTAAGTATATCTGAAAAAAATACTATCTTATGGCAACTTTGCCATCTCTCTTTAATTTTTATATCAATTTCTTTTGCAATTAGATAAAAAAACTGTTAATATACTTGGTAAGGTTTTTGTTTGCTTAAAGGTCAAAAGATTTCATATTAGTCTCTTGGTCTTTAAGCAATAATTTTTATTTTAAGTTAGGAGGTATTTTTTATTATGAAGCTTACAGGCACTGTAAAATGGTTCAACTCTAAAAAGGGCTATGGTTTTATTACTAGAGATGACGGAAAGGGAGATGTATTCGTTCACTTCACAGCTATCAAAGAGGACGGTTTCAAAACCCTTGAAGAAGGACAGAAGGTAGAGTTTGAGATTGTTCGGGAAGATAAAGGCGAGAAAGCTCAAAACGTTGTAAAACTATAAATCATTTTTTTCATAAAAAGGGGCTTTTTAGCCCCTACATCTACAAATTTAAGTCAATTTTTAAAATTCAATTTTTAAAATGGAACAACAACCGAAATCTTATTTAAATTTCCAGTTATTAAAAGAAATCCTATGAATATTAGAAGTA
>QNZC01000022.1 GCA_003978565.1 Persephonella sp.
TAGTTTTTTATTAAAAATCTTTATTATGTTTTCTGTATTTAAATTTTCAATAACATTTATTATAAATAATCTGATATATCCATCCAAATTTATATCTATGATAACATCCCCATCTTCTTTAATCTTATTTTCTTTTTTTAGTTCTTCTTTTATTCTTTTTTCTAATCTATTTAGAGTGTCTATTAAATTTAGTTCCAACACAAAACCTCCTTGAATATATATCAATTATTACAAAAAGTTTAATTTTTTTATTAAAAATTCTATATCCGAAAAGATAGAAGACTTTTCATTTATATATTTTTCTCTTTTAAAATCCTTATTATATCTTATCTCAACTTTCCAATCTAAATCATTAAATTTTTTTAATAAAATTTTTGTCTTTTTTATTAATAAATTATTTAACTGCATTTTTCTAATATTTCTAGATTTCTTTTCAACTATGTTTAATTCAGTGATAAAATCGTCTGGCTCATCTATATGTTTTTTTATTTTTTTATGTTGCTCAATCTGTTTATATCCATAAATGTAAAGAATTATAAACTTTGTTATACACTCTAAAGAATATCCAATGATGTAAAAACTTGCATCAATTCTATTCCCTTCAAATAATACTTTTGCATCTTCAAATCTGTCCCTAGCTGCTTCTTTAAATTTTTCTCTCTCAGTCAAAAAAGTCTCCCAGTAAAAATTTAATTTTGAAAATATTATAATATAAAAGTTATAAAATTTAGGAGTGATTAAAGAAATATGAAAATTTACCTACTTGAGATAGGGACTGAGGAGCTACCTTCAAAGGCTATAAATACTGCAAGAAAGTATTTTAATGAGAATTTATATAAACTTTTTGAGAAATTTCTCTATATAGACAGTGAAGATAATATAGAGATTTTTTCAACACCTAGAAGATTAGCTTTTTTAGTGAAAAATCTGAAGGAAAAAGAAGAAGATAAAGAAAAAGTGTTAATAGGTCCTCCTTTAAAAGTTGCAGTTGATAGTGAAGGTAAATATACAAAAGCCGCTTTAGCATTTGCTAAAAAAATTAATATAGATATAGATAAACTGGAAGTTATAGAAAACGAGAGAGGTAAATATATAGGTGCAAATGTAAAGATTGAAGGGAAAAAATTAGAGGAGTATATAAAGGAAGTTATACCAGAATTTATATCTAAAATACCATTCCCTAAAAGTATGAGATGGAATGAAAGTAATTACAGATTTTCTAGACCTATTAGATGGATAGTTTCACTTTTAGATGATAAAGTTATACCAATAAAAATTGCCTCTGTAGAAGCCTCTAGATATACACATCTACACAGATTTATGACCAAACCGATAGGTAGAGGAGAAAAAAAAGAGATACCAGACCCTTTAAGTTATTCACAGATATTAAAGTTAGGTTTTATTATTCCAAAGTATGAAGAGAGAAAAGAGGCTATAAAAACACAGATAGAAGGTTTTGCGAAAACACTTAATGCTAAACCTATAATAGATGAAGAGCTACTTGATGAAGTTATAAATCTAAATGAGTTTCCAGTTGGAATTTTAGGAGATTTCTCTCCAAAATATTTAGTCCTACCTAAAGAGGTAATAATAACAGTTTGTAAAGTTCATCAAAGATACTTTAATTTTGAAAAAGATGGGGAGCTTGTTCCTAAATTTTTAGCAATATCAAACACAGCAGTAAAAGATAGAGAATTAGTTCAAAGGGGATATGAAAAGGTTTTAAGGGCAAGACTTGAGGATGCTCTATTTTTCTATGAGGAAGATTTAAAGCAGAATTTAGAGGATTTTTATCCTAAACTGGCAGGTATTCAGTTCCACCAAAAGTTAGGTTCCATTCTAGAGAAAGTTGAGAGAAATGGAAATATAGCTTTACTGTTAGCTGAAGAATTAAATATAAATAAGACTGATGATTTAAAAAGAGCTAATAAACTCTCTAAATGTGATTTATTAACAGAGATGGTGAAAGAGTTTGATGAGCTTCAAGGTTTAATGGGAATGTATTATGCGTTGAAACAGGGAGAGAAAGAAGAAGTTGCAAGGGCTATATATGAACATTATCTACCTAAAACCTCCGACGATGATTTACCTGAAACAGATATAGGAACAGTTTTAGCGTTGGCAGACAAATTAGAGACAGTAATATCCTTCCTATCAATTGGAGAGAAACCAAAGGCTACAGCTGACCCATACGGTATAAGAAGAAACAGTATTGGAATAGTTAGACTGTTAGTAGAGAAGGAAATAGATTTAGATTTAGAAGAATTTTTAAGAAAGATAAAAAAAGAAACTAGAAAGAAAAAAATCTTAAAATTTGCTGAATTAGAAAAAGATTGGAGTTTAGTTTTTGATGAAGAGATTATTCCTGAGATTATAGATTTTGTTAACGGTAGATTTGTTTCCTATATGAAAGAGAAGGGATACGATACAGACATAATAAACTCAGTTGTTTCTGTAGATAAAGGAAGTCTTTATAAAAATTATTTAAAAATAAAGGCTCTACAGGAATTAAAGGAAAATCCAGAATTCAATCAAATAATGACCGTATTTAAAAGGGTTGGAAAGATTATACCTAATGAGTTTATTTTTAAATTTACAGAGGGTCTACTTACAGAGAAAGAGGAGAAAGAGCTTTATCAGAAATACAGAGAAGTTGAGGAAGAGGTTGAAAAGTATATAGAAGAAAACAATTACAAAGAGGCTCTAAATAAACTGTTAGCACTTAAGAGATATATAGATAACTTCTTTGATAATGTTATGGTTATGGTTAAAGATGATAGTATAAGAAATAACAGACTTTCATTGATGAAACTTATAGATAACACATTTAGAAAAATTGCAGACTTTACAAAAATAACCACAAAGTAGGTTTGAAAAATGGCTAAAGTGGTTGTTGTTGATTATGGAATGGGAAATTTAAGGAGTGTAGCAAAGGCTCTAGAGACTGTAGGAATTGATGTAAAGGTTTCTTCTAATGCACAAGATTTAAGAGATGCAAATGCCCTAGTTGTTCCCGGTGTTGGAGCTTTTGGGAATGCAATAAACAACCTTGATAAACTGGGACTAACGGAAGAGATAATAAAATCTATAGAAAATGGAAAGGCATATCTTGGAATATGTTTAGGATTACAGATTTTATTTGAGTATGGGTATGAGTTCGGTAAACATAGGGGATTAGGTGTTTTAAAAGGTGAGGTTGTCCGCTTTGATAATAAGGAAGGTTTTAAAATTCCACATATGGGATGGAACCAAGTCTGGAAGAAGAACTGTAAAAATATGTATGGGGATAATATAAAAGATGGAGAGTATTTTTATTTCGTCCATTCTTTTTATGTCAGACCTGTTGAAAATGAGATTATCGCTTCAACTACAGACTATATAACCGAGTTCTGTTCTGCAATTGAAAAGGACAACATTTGGGCTGTTCAGTTCCACCCGGAAAAAAGCCAAAGGGCAGGCTTAAACCTACTAAAGAATTTTAAAAAATTCATAGAAAAGAACTAAAAATTTGAAAAGATATGTATATCTTATATAAAGATTGTAAGCTTAGAGTATTTACTAAAAAAGCTCCATTTAAAAAGGGATATTCAATAATAGATTATGTTATTGATGAAAAGTTAGAAGAATTAAGATGTGAAATTTTATACAATGAAAGGTTAATTTCTAAAGGTATAATCTTAGACTTTTATAAAGAATTTGAAAACATTAAAGATATACAAGGTAATATAGAAACACAGATATTAACTTTCAAATGGCAAGGAAAATCTTATACAAAGAATACATTATTCGGGAATAAGATACAAAGGTTAAAATACTTCAATAATCCTCCAATAGATAAATTAGAAAGGGAGAATTTGATAAATGAAATAGTATCAGCCTTTAATAACTTTATTAAAACAATCTTATACGAAGTAAAAGTAAAAACAGATTTTGTTATTGGATATGTTCCTTCTTCTTCTAATTTACCATTTGAAATAGCAAAGAAATTATCAGAAGAAAATAATATAGAGTTAATACATTTCATAAGTAAACAAACAGAATTAAAAAGTAAAAATTTAACTTACTCAGATAATAAACTTTTAAATATATATGAAATAAATTTCCATCATTCATATAGGGATAAAACATTTCTCATAGTTGATGATGTAGTTGGAACAGGAGCTACTTTATGTGAAATAATGTATAAAATAAATTATTTTAATAGAAGAATAAACTATTTTTTTGCAGTTGTTAAGGATGTGAAAAGATGAAAAAAGTATTTGTAAGTGGTTCTAGAAGTATAAGATATTTACCCAAATCAGTTTTAGAAAGTTTGGAAAAAATAATTGATAGTAATATGAAAGTATTAATTGGTGATGCTAAAGGTGTTGATAAATTAGTTCAAGATTATTTATCTAGAAAAAAGTATTCAAATGTTATTATTTATACTGTATGTGAAAATCCTAGGAACCTTTCATCAGATAATTTCCAAGTAAAAAAAATATATACTGATAAATTAAGAGGAAGAGAGAAACAAGAGAAGAAAGATGAGGAAATGACAAAAGATAGTGATTACTTATTTGTTATATGGGATGGAAAAAGTGAAGGAAGTTTTAAAAACATCTTAAGAGGTTTAAAAAATAATAAAAAAATAAAAGTTTACTATGTAAAGGAAAAAAGATTTTTAAAAAAAGAAGAACTTACGGAAACAAATATAAGAGAAATTTACCTGAAAAACAAAGAAATAACAAAAAACAAAATGAGAAAACAAAATCTTCAAAACAAATTTATATTTCCTACCAATTTATAGAAAAGAACTAAAACCTATCTTAGGTATAAATCATACAGTTTTTTCTTTATTCTTTCTTTTAACGGTAATCCTCTTTCAGCCTCTTTCATTAAAGAGTTTATAATACTCTTCTTCCTCTGATAAGTTTCATAATCTAAATTCCCCTCTACAAATGTGTTTTCTAAAACTCTATCTTCAAACTCTAAATACTCTAAAGCCCTTCTAAACTCCTTATTTTCCATACAGATTTTAGCAGCTTTTTGAAAAACATCTTCATATTTAGGGTCTATTTTTAGATTGTAATCTATTGTTAATCCTTCAATGAAATAATCGGCTGATTTTAGAATATCTCCGTTTTTCTTTAACTCATCTTCAGCCATTTTAAAGAATACTTTAGCCATTTCTGTAAAGAATTTTTTCTCTTCAGGCATTAGTATAGTTGCATTTTTAAAATCTGTGATAGCCTTCTTATACTCACCTATAGCCTCGTAAGATTTTGCTCTAAAATAGTAGGCATCAACAAGATATTTGTTATCCTCTAAAGCCTTTGTAAAGTTTTCAATTGCAGATTTATAACTTTTAGCATTAAAGAATATTTTCCCTAAATTAAAGTAATACTTATAATCACCTCCTCCCCCAACTTTATTTAAATATTCCATAGCTTTATCATCATTTCCTCTCTGTATCTCTATCTGAGCTAGGTATGAATAGACATCTTTAAATCTAGGATTTAGCTCTATTACCTTTAAAAAGTCATTTTCTGCATCTTCAAGTCTGTCAAAGTATAGATAAACTTTTCCTCTCTCAAAGTAAGCTTCCCAATAATCAGGTTTAAGATTAACTGCCTCTGAAAAATCAGCTATAGCATTCTCTATTACTTCATCATTTAAGTCTAAAGTTGCAACTTTTCCTCTCCAGTAGTGGACTTCTGCATTGTGAGGGTCTAACTGTAAAGCGTCATCTAAGTAAACTATTGCAATTTCATAATTTTCCCTCTTATACTCATCAATGGCTTTGTTTAGAAGTTTATAAACTTCCTGTTTCTTTAAGTCTTCCATTGTTTATCTCCCTGATAAATATCATATTTTTAGTTTTAATTTTACTGCTTTAAAAAAATAAAAAAAAGGTTAATATTATTATTTTTTATTAGAATTTTTACAGCTAAAAATTGAAAGTATATATAACCAGTCATAGATTTTATAGACATATAATAGAAAAAAATACTTGAATTTTCTATAAAAGATGTATAAAATTTTCAGCAAGGAGGCACAGATGATAGAAGACTTTTTAAAAGATGCAGAAAAAAGAATGAAAAAGGCAGTTTCTAAATTTAATGAAGAATTAAAAGGTTTAAGAACTGGAAGAGCTTCAGTTGGTTTAGTTGAAAACATAAAAGTTGAGTATTACGGAGCAGAAATGCCTCTTAAACAGCTAGCTAGTATATCAACTCCTGAACCTATGCAGATATTAATACAGGCTTGGGATAAAAATGCAGTTAAATCAATAGAAAAAGCTCTTATGGAAGCAAATTTAGGGGCAAATCCACAGACAGAGGGACAGGTTATAAGATTGATACTACCACCTATGACTGAAGAGAGAAGAAGGGAACTTGTAAAAGTCGTTAATAAAATGGCTGAAGGGGCAAGAATTGCTGTTAGAAACATCAGAAGAGATGATAAAGAGGCATTAGAAGAGCTAAAAAATGAAGGCTTTTCTGAAGACGATATAAAGAGAGCTTTAGACAAACTACAAAAAATCACAGACAAATATGTTAATGAAATAAACAAGTTGGCTAAAGACAAAGAAGAAGAGATTATGTCTATATAGCTTTCTGTTTGAATTAGGCTTTTTCTCTTCTATTTTTCTTTTGTATTGAAATTTTTATCTATTCTGTGTGATACTCTTTTAAATCTTTAATTTAGATTTCCAATAAGGGTAAAAAATGGCAGATGAAAAACTTGTATCAAAAATTTTTGATAGTGTAGTAAAGAGCTATGATAAATTCTTAAACTCTTTAACATTTGGGAAAATTGGTAAATGGCAAAGAGAATTAGCGGAAACAGTATCTCTAATTGGAGACGCAAAAATTTTAGATGTTGGAACAGGAACAGGTGAAGTATTAAAGAAATTGAAAGAAATAAATCTAAAAAATATAGTAATAGGTTTAGATGTTTCCCAAAATATGTTAAAAAAAGCTAAAGAGAAAACAGGATACAACACATTTATAAAAGCATCTGCATATAACTTACCCTTTAAAAACTGTAACTTAGATGTTGTAGTATCTTCATTGGTTTTTAGACATTTAGATAACGAAAAAGCATTGTTAGAGTTTGATAGAGTTTTAAAAGAAGAGGGATTAATTGGTATTTTAGATATAGCTAAACCCAATCCATTACTTTATAAAATAGTTTACTTCTTAGGGAATAAAGTATTTAGACCTATAGGGCAGTTAATTTTTTCAAAGGAAGAGTGGGATTACTTTATGCATAGTATAGAAAACTCTAAAACAGAAAGGGAGTTAATATGGCTTTTCAGAAATTATGGATATAGAAAGATTTACTCTTCCAAAAAATTTGGTGGACTGGTTATTATCATTGTTTTTCAAAAAAAGTAAAAATTTAATTTATACAAAACAGTATTTAGAGGATAAAAATGACTAAAGAAGAGGCAAAAAAAGTAGATGAACTTGTAATGAAAACATTCACATTAGCCTATGAGTTAGGGACTAAACTTGATGAACTCCATAGAGAAGTTAGAGAGTTAAGATTTCAAACAGATGATGTAGATTTGGAGGGAGCATTAATAAATTTAGAACATGCCTTTTTTATGGTAGCTCAATCTATAAATATATTAAAAGAACAGACTAGAAACACCCTTTACCCTTTAAAGAAAGCTCCAAGAGGTTCTGAAAAACAGAATGTTAAAGACAGAAAGTAAGATAAAAAGACTTTCTGAAGACGTTATAAACAAAATCTCCGCAGGTGAGGTTATCAATAGACCAGCTTCAGTTCTAAAGGAGCTTATAGAAAACTCCATAGACGCAGGGGCTAATCTAATAGAGGTTTATTTGGAAGATGGAGGAAAGAGAGTTATTCAGGTTATAGATGATGGAGAGGGGATAGCTCCAGATGAGCTTACTTTGGCAGTTCAGAAACATACAACCAATAAGATTTTTTCTTTTGAGGACATTTACAGTATAAACTCCTACGGTTTTAGAGGGGAAGCTCTACACTCTATATCCTCAGTTTCTAAATTTAGTATAATCTCAAGGAAAAAAGAGTTTTCTTTAGGGAAAGAGATATATATAGAAGGTGGAAAAGTTATATCTTTAATTGATACAGGAAGCTCTATAGGAACAAAAGTAAAGGTAAAGGATTTGTTCTTTAATATACCTGTCAGAAAAAAATTTTTAAAATCCTCTAATGTAGAGTTCAAACATTCGTTAGATATATTTCTGAAGTATGCATTAATCTATCCTGATAAACATTTCAAACTTTACAAAGATGGAAAAATATATCTTGATATAGAGCCTACAACTCTAGAAAACAGATTGATAGATATTTTTCCTAAATTAAAGGGAAAGTTAATTAAAGTTTCAGCTGAAACAGAAATTGGAAGAGCATACGGATTTTTAGCTTTAGATGAAAGTTATAAAAAGAGTGGTTTTATATATGTAAATAGGAGACCTATTAAAAATAGAGAATTACAGAGATTTATAAAGGAAGTTATAGGAGAAAAATTTTATATTCTATTTTTGGAGCTACCACCTTACTTTGTTGATTTTAATATCCATCCTACAAAGGAAGAAGTTAAGTTTAAAAAAGATAAACCAGTTTACGAGTTAGTTAGAGAAACATTTAGATATATTAAAACATTTAAAAAAGAAGATAGGAAAAGTATAGAGATTTTAGCTCAAGACACAGTTAAGTTTAAAAGGGATGTAGTATCTCCAAAGATAAAGTTTTTAGGACAGATTGAGGAAACCTTTTTAGTTATTTATCTAGACGGAGATTTGTATATACTAGACCAGCATATAGTAAGTGAAAGGATAAATTTTGAGCTTCTGTATAGGGAGTTTTTAAAAAATGGAAGGTTAACCTCTAAAAAATTAAATAGAAAGTCAAAAGTTGAGTTATCTTATCTTGAGATTGAGAAATTGAAAAGTATTTCAGATGAGCTTAAAAATCTAGGTTTCAACTTTATAACTGTTAACAAAAATATTTATTTAACAGAGATACCTTCCTATTTAACTTTAAAGGAGACAAAGAAGATTTTGTTAGATATTCTCCATTCTGACGATACTGTTCTTCCAATTGAAAAAGTCATAGGGAAGATAGCCTGTAGTAAATCTGTAAAGGCGGGAGATATTTTATCAGATATTGAAGCCCAGATTTTACTTGAGAACTGGTTGAAAACGGACAATCCAAATCTATGTCCCCATGGAAGACCTATATATTACAAATTACCACTAAAGGAAGTTAAAAAGATTTTAGGTAGATTTTAAGAAGAATTATTTTTTTGTTTCAAAAATAAATACCACTAAATTTAAATAACAAAAAAACACTCTATATCTTCTAGAATGTCTAAAAAGGATAAAATTAGCCCCATAAAAGGGGACGATAACAAAATTTTAATGAACCTTTCTAACTAGTTTCCAGAAGTGTAGTCCTAAAACTACAGCTCTAAAAAGTTGAACAAATATATTTTTTCTAACATTCCACATTTTATCCATTAATTCTCTTTTTCCATTAGCCATGACTAAAACCTCCTGTATATTTTTATAAAAGAAACAGTAATTTTATTAAGGTATTAATTTCCATCCCGGTTTAGCTTGTAATTTGTATAAGAAGGCATAATGTAAGAACAGTTTGAACCAAGCACCTGCCATTCCTACTTCAGCAGCACAGTTGTCTAAATCTCTTCCATATTCAGGATAAGCAGCCCTATTTCTAGCAACTGGGAATATTGCAATTGTAGCAGCTTCCCCATCTAATATTTTATTCTTCATAGATGCTACACATAAGCCGGGTGTTTCAGCCATTGATGCTGTGTGGGATGGTTCTCTACCTTCTATCATATCAACAATATTTAAAGCTGCTGCTTTACCTGATAACTCAGCGGTATAACCTGTTCTTGGAGGAGTTGGTCCTATTGGTGTCCCGTCAGGTGCTTTACCCGGTTTAGACAGTGGTCCCGGAGGTGCAAATGCTATACCTGCCGCAAAAACATTTTTGTAGATTGGGTTTTGATACTTTCTAGGCCAGTCAGGACCATCTAACTCATCATAGGGTTTTCCGTAATTTGCATCAACCTTAACAAAGCCAGCAGGATTACATACTTTACTTGTAATATCGTTTCCATCTTTATCTATCCACTTAATAGGTTGAGCTTTAAATGGAGGTATTAACATTGCAAAATCAAACTCAAACTCTTTTTCCTCACCGTCTAAATTTAGAGTGTGAACTTTTCCCTCTTCTATTTTTCTGACATGAGACCTTATCTCCCATCTAATACCATATTGTTCGAAAACATATCTAACCATATCTTCAGATGTAAAGATATTCCCTTTGTATTTAGTTTCTAATCCATCTATTCCAAAATCTCCTAGAGCTGGTTCATTTGACAACCACATTAACTCTACTCTGTCCCTTAATCCTCTGTCTACAAGGTCATTGTGGATATTACATATATACTCAAAGGCTGCCCCTTGACATGTTGCTAATCCATGACCTGTTCCTATAATAATTTTTGCTCTTTCTCCCTTTTCTAGCTTATGAACTAGCTCTAGATATTTAGAAGATGCTTCTGTTGCGTGTGGAGGTGTGCATATGGACTGTGTATAACCTTTTTCTGGTCCTAAACCTTCAACAGCAGGGAAGTTTAAGTAAGGACCTGTAGCTATAAGCACATAATCATATTTCACATTTTGGGTTTGTCCGTTTGGTAAATTAACAACGACATACTGGTCTTCTGGGTCAGGATGAACTTCAACAACTGTCCCGTGAATGTAGTTAATTCCAAGCTTGTCATAGACAGGTTTTAAATCAAACTGTGTCTCTTCAGCCCTCATCTGTCCAATTCCTACCCACACGAGAGAAGGAATATAGGTGAACTTAGGAACTCTACTGATGACAGTTATCTCGTGATTACCTCTACCTTTTAACGCATCTTGGAGAACAAGAGCAGCATAATGTCCAGCAAAACCTGCCCCTACGATAACTATTTTTGCCATTTTTAAACTCCTCCAAAGTAAATTTATATAAAAATTAATATTAGCATATTCTAATTATGAGTTATAATTATTAAAAATTTTCTCAAATTAATTAAACTCTCTTATGGTATAAGTTAACAATAACTAACAACACTAATTAGTCCAAAACAATTTTCCATTATATTAAATAAATATTGTTTATATATCAAATATATAAAATTATAAAGATATATAAATAACTAAAAAATAAATTCATTTTTTAAACTTTTAAAATAAAATTTGTTAAGAACTTTAATAGTCAGTAAAAAGGATACAATGAAGAAAAAAACCGTTATTTCTAAAAATATTTTTAATACCGAAAGATTTTTAAAAGATGGAAAACCTGTAGTTATAAAAACAGAAACTTTATACGGCATTTTAGGAAATGCATTAAATAAAAATACAGTTGAGTATATCTACAAAATCAAAGGAAGAAATACCAATAAACCATTTATAATATTAATCAGTTCCATAAGTGATTTAAAAAATTTCGGAATAGCTCCAAATGAAATAGAGAGAAGATTGTTATCCTTAAAAGGTTTAACTGTTGTCTTAGATATTAATAACCCAAAATTCAGATATTTACACAGAGGAACAAACTCTTTAGCCTTTAGAATACCTGCAAAGGAGAATTTACTGAAACTTTTAGGAAGATTAGATTTTCCTTTAGTAGCTCCAAGCTGTAATCCTGAAGGAAAAGAACCAGCTAAAAATATAGAGGAGGCTATTAAGTATTTCGGGGAAAAGATACCCATATACATTGATGAAGGGGAAAATTTAAACAAAAAGCCTTCAACTATAGTTAAAATAAAAGGCAGTCAAATAATTATTTTAAGGGAAGGAAATTATACTAAACAAGACTTATTTTCTCTTTTAAAAAAGTTATAATACTTTTAAAGATTAAGCTTAAAGGAGATAGATATGCGTCGTCCTTATACTCTTATAGTTTCTGAAGTTACTATTGATGGTAAACTTACTTTAAGAAGGGGATATTCATCTAAGGAGATAATGAAATTTATGGATGAGGAAGCTACCAGATACCTACATCAGATAAGGGCAAAGGTTGATGGTATTATGGTAGGTGCTGAAACTGTCAGGACAGATAATCCATTTTTAACTGTTAGACATGTTGTAGGAAGAAACCCTGTTAGAATAATTCCAACTAGAACAGCAAATATTCCTCTAGATGCAAACATTTTAAAGAGTGATGCACCAACTATAATAATTACAACTGAGAAAGCTCCAGAAGAAAAAGTTAAAAAGCTAGAAGAGAAAGCTGAAGTGATAATATGTGGAAAAGATGAAATAGACCTTATTCATATGATGGAAATTCTCTACAATAAAGGTATTAAATCTCTAATGGTAGAG
>QNZC01000047.1 GCA_003978565.1 Persephonella sp.
ATAGCAGGATGAAAACTCTCTCATTAAATCTATTAGTTTTTCCTTGTCTCTTTCCTTTTCAAAAGTTAGTTTACAGTGTAGGGTTATCATTTTTTTATGTCCTTTCTTTTCCTAATTTATAAGAGTTATCCTACTTATCCCATAAAGCTCTTTTATGTTTTTTATACTTATCAATTTTTTCTCCATAGTGTTGGTTATTTTACAATTTTTTATAGTTTATACCAACTGTTGTGAACCTCCTGTATAAATTAAGCAAATTAATATTTTACTTTATTTATTAAATTTTATGAAGATTAAATTTCCTCAATAACTATATTTTGATTTGTATATATACATATTTCACCTGCTATTTTCATAGCCTCTTCCACAATTTCCCTTGCTGATAAATCTGTATTTCTGTATAAAGCTAAAGCAGCACTTCTAGCATAGTCTCCTCCAGAGCCAATAGCTAAAACAGGTTCATCTGGTTCTATAACATCTCCGTTTCCAGAAACAAGGAAGAGATGATTTTTATCTGCAGTTATCATTACAGCTTCAAGTCTTCTTAAATATTTATCCATTCTCCAAGCTTTAGCCAAATCAACAACTGCCTTTTGTAAATTACCTCCATTTCTCTTTAACTGTTCTTCCAATCTTTCCATTAAAGCTATACCATCAGCTGCTGCTCCAGCAAATCCAACGACTACCTTTCCGTTATAAATCCTTCTAACTTTCCTTGCACTCCCCTTTATAACAGTATGACCAAGTGTAACCTGTCCATCTCCAGCTATAACCGTTTTACCGTTCCTTTTAACTGCACATATAGTTGTCGCTTTATAGTTTTTCATTGTTAATTTTTTCATTTTTTTCTTCCTTTTTTAATACTTTTGAAAGTTTTTCAGGGTCATACAAGAATATTCTTTTAGCAAACAGAAATCTTTTTATATAGAAAGGATGATTGATACTTATAATCTCAACTCTTCTACCTCTAGATGAGGCATGTATCATTTTTCCTTCCCCTACGTATATCCCCACATGAGAAGGAAATTTAGCGTAAGTTTGGAAAAATAGTAAATCTCCCGGTTGTAAATCTTCCTTACTGACTAATAAACCATATTTAGCCTGTTGTCTTGCAGTTCTTGGAAGGTGTATTCCTGCTAAAGCGTATACCTTTTGAACAAAAGCTGAACAGTCTATACCTCTATCAGTTTCTCCACCAAATCTATACTTTATTCCTAAAAATCCTATTGCTAACTCAACTATCTCATCCTGAATTTTCGGTTTAGGAACTCCGTCATCGACCATTATAGCTTTATATTTAGCTTTTTCATATGGATTATTTATGTGATTGTAATAATCATTCTCAAAAAATTGATATTTTTTTGGTGTTGCATAGGATACAGAAAGAGCCAATACACTTGCAACAGCCAATTTTACTAATTTCTTAAACATTACTTATAACCTCCGAATAGGAAGGAATTTGATAAAAATTATATTATATGATTTTATCTATTCCAATTTAAAAAAAACTATATATATTTAATTTAATTGTTTTTGGCTCTTTCTACAG
Organism: Persephonella sp.; assembly: GCA_003978565.1. Taxonomy (GTDB): domain Bacteria; phylum Aquificota; class Aquificia; order Aquificales; family Hydrogenothermaceae; genus QNZC01. The sequence goes on from QNZC01000047.1 coordinate 1,550, forward strand.
AGTATCCACTGAAACCAAATATATTTTCACCTTCCATCTTTTGAGTTTTTGATACATCTTCTTTATTTTCTAAAGATTTAAAGATGGTTTGTAGTCTCTTTAATGCTTTCCCTTCATCTAAAAAAAGTATAGGAACTCTTCTAAATGGAGTTTCATAAATAACCTTTATATAAACCTTTTTTATAGGTCTAACCAACAAATCAAACTTTACACTGTTGTTATAACCACTTACCCAAATCTCTTTAGTTTCCTCGTTTAGATAAAAGTAAAAATCCTTTTCCTCCGATAAGCCTTTCAGAAAATCAATAATTTTTTCCATTGATACCTCTCTTAAACTACTTTAGTTAGATAATTTTCAAGATTATTAATAATCTTTTTAATCTCATCATTTCTCGTTTTAAAGCTAATTCTGTTAACTAACAATTTCGCAGATGAGTTCCTAATATGTTCTATAACCTCTAGTCCATTTTCCTTTAATGTTCTTCCAGTCTCTACTATATCAACTATAAAGTCTGCTAAACCTAGTAATGGAGCCAACTCAACAGAACCGTAAAGCTCAATTACTTGAACTCTGATACCCTTCTCTGAAAAGAATTTTTTTGTAATTTTAGGATACTTTGTGGCTATCTTTAGATAAGTTGGATTAGAAAAATACTTTTCTCTATCTGTTGGTTTACCTGCTACCGCTATACTACAAACACCTATATTTAAGTCCAGTGGAATATAAACCTCTGGTTCCTGTTCTAAAATAACATCATCACCGGCAACCCCTATATCTGCAACACCGTATTGAACGTATGTTGGGACATCTTTAGCTCTAACGATTAAAAATCTAAAATTCTCACTTTCAACAATTAGCTTTCTAGTTTTTTGTGAAATATGTTCATTTAATAGTCCAGCCTTTGAAAAAATATCTATACTTTGGTCAAAAAGTCTACCTTTTGGAAGTGCAACTGTGATTTTATCTTCTCTTTTAATCATTACCTATCCTACCATTTACAAATGGGATACTTATCCAAAGTTCCTCATGTTTATCTTCCTTCTTTATATCAACATCTATTTTTTCAGCATCAAACTGTGGATATTTTTTGAACACATTTATTAAATCATTTTTTAGCCTTTCAGGAAAATTAGGTGGCAAACCTTTCCTCTCATACGTCAAAACCATCATAAGCCTTTCCTTTGCTACTTCTGAAGAACTTTTTCTTTTAAATAAATCCCAAAAAGACATTTATTACCTCCCAAATAGCCAAGAAAAAAAGCCTTTTTTCTCCTGAAGCTCTGTAAAAGGTATATTCTCCCCTTCTAATCTTCTAGCAACATTTTTTAAAGCCTTTGCAGAGGGATATTTATCTTCATAGAGAACTATAGGCTCACCTTTATTAGTAAAATCAACCATCTTTTCCTCGTCTGGAATAATACCAATCTTTGGAATATGTAGTATCTCCTCTATATCTTCAACTGAAAGCATTTCTCCCTTTCTAACCTGATTTAATTTAATTCTATTTATAATTAGTTTTATATCTTCCTTCTCCATTGCCTCTAACAGTCCTATTATTCTGTCTGCATCTCTAACTGCAGAAACTTCAGGGTTTGTGATAACTATTACCTCATTTGCAGGTGCGGAAGCAGTTTTAAACCCTCCCTCAATTCCAGCTGGAGAATCTATAAATATATAATCAAACTTATCTTTTACACTTTCTACAATTTCTACCATCTGTTCAGGTTTTACCGCATCTTTATCCCTTGTCTGTGCGGCAGGTAAAAGATATAATGGTAAACCTCTTTTATCTTTTACAAATGCTTTTTCTGGTGAAACTCTCCCTTCAACTACATCTACTATGTCATAAACTATTCTATTTTCCAATCCTAAAATCATATCTAGATTTCTAAGCCCTATATCTGCATCTATTGCCAAAACCTTCTTTCCCATCTGAGCCAACGCAGTGGTAATATTGGCGGTAATCGTTGTTTTTCCTACACCACCCTTACCTGATGTTATAACTAAAACTCTTGCTGACATACAGTTTCACCTCTAATGTTAAATTTTTTCTATGTATATCCGGTTATTTTCAATATATGCTTTCTCTGGATAATTAGGTTCGTTATTAGTATCTTCATCTGGAGACCTAGTGTAATAACCTGCTATTCTTATTTGTTGTGGTATCAACTTTAAGGCTATTATCTGTGCATTTTCATCTCCATTTGCCCCTGCATGTGCAATACCCCTTAAAGCTCCCATTACAATAATGTTTCCAGAGGCTATTATGTAAGCATCAGGATTAACATCTCCTAAAACAAGGATATCACCTTCATACTTTATCTTCTGACCACTTCTAACTGTTTTATTTATTATTTTTAGATTTCTTGTAAGTTTTGATAAATTTTTTTTCTTTTTTCTTTCATCACTAAATTTATAACTTAAAATCTCTGAGTTATGTTTTTTTAATGTTTCCTCTAAAATCTTTTTTTGTTCCTCTGATAACTCAAAATTACCAGCATCAACTATAGAAACAGATGATTTAAAAAATGCAGAGTTTAACTTCTCTTCAAGCTCTTTTAAATTATCCTCAAAGGATAAACTTTCATCAAACTTTATTAGCAATGCTGGTATCGTAATACCCTTTATATTAAGTCCCAAATTCCTTCTACCGTTTATTCATAGATTTTTATATTAATAAACTAAAAATATTTTAACAGCTTAAAATGAAAATTTAATGATTTATTTGTTTCTTTAAAGGATCTTCAATACCTAAAGATTTAAAAGCTTCTTCCCTCTGTATACAGGTAGCACATGTTCCACAGGGTGGGAGACTTCCTCTATAACAGGAGTAGGTTAGCTCGTATGGAACATTTAATTCTAAACCAAGCTTTAAAACATCCGTTTTAGTCATTCCCAGAAATGGAGTGTAAACCTTTATTCTATTTTTCTTTTTAGCAACCATTATTGAGCTTGCATTTATAGCCGCTTCAACTGAAGATGCAAACTCTCCTCTACAGTCTGGATATGGACTGTCAACTGAATGAATACCAATTCCTATATTTTCTATCTCATATATATCACAGAAAGAGGCGGCGATGGATAGAAACGTTAAATTTCTCATTGGGACTGTGGTTATTGGAGGTTCATTTTTAGGATACTCTTCAGCGGGAACATCTATGTCCTCATCTGTTAAAGCACTTCCCTTTAGTTCTTTTAAATGCGGAATTTCAATAATAAAATGTTTCTTAATACCAGCCCTTTCAACTAATCTTCTAGCAAAGTCTAATTCTATACTGTGTTTCTGCCCATATTTAAAAGAAATTGCATAAACATTTCTAAAGTTATTTTTTGCTAACCATAGAAGCGTAGCACTATCCATTCCTCCAGATACAAGGACTATTATATCTTCCTTCATTCTCTACCCTATCAGTCCAAGTTTTCCATCACCCTCTGGAAGTTTCTTATCTCCTTCCTTTTTCTTAATCTTAGCTAAAGGTTCTCTTCCTTTTTTAGCCTTTAATGTTCCCTCTACAGCCCCCTGATGTTCTATCATTATCTCATTGTATTGAGCTTCTCCAACGAACTTTCCACCTGTTAAAACCTCTAAAACATTACAGTCAACTTCTCCTTCCACCAAACCACTTATTATTAACTTATCAGCCTGTATAGTTCCTAAAATCTTTCCTGTTTTTCCAATTGTTAAAATCTGTTCACAGATAATAGTCCCCTCTATTTCCCCATCAACATGGACAGAACCACTGAACTTTAAATCTCCCTTTATAAAAGAGCCTTCACTGATTATTGTTGTTTTTGTGCTTTCGACCGGAAGTTCCGGCTGATGACTTTTACCAAATAAGCCCATCTTACAACCCTCACTTTTCTAAATATTTTTCTATAATTTTTCTTTCTCCAATTAATAAAATAAATTGGATTGATAGGTCTTTGCAAGTATCTAACTTCATAATGGACATGAGTTCCTGTAGTTCTTCCAGTGCTTCCTGCATATCCTATAATCTGTCCCTTTCTTATGTATCTTCCGACCCTAACTTTAATAGAACTTAAATGTGCATACACAGTTTTAAATCCAAAGTTGTGCTGGATAATAATCGTTTTTCCATATCCTGATTTCCATCCTGCATACTCAACAATCCCATCTGCCGTAGCCATAACCGGTTGTCCATATCTTGCTCCTAAATCTACACCTGCGTGGAACTTCCTTCTTCTCAAAATAGGATGAAATCTATAACCATACCTACTTGTAATTCTAATCCTTCCATAGATTGGAGCTCCATTAGGTATATGCTTAAACATATAGTTTCTAACTTTTATGTCAACTTCTAACTTAGACAGAAGTTTGTTAGCTTTCTGTTTAGGTTTAGATGTGGAAGCAACTATCACTGGTTCTTCTTTTATTCCCATCATTTCTTCTATATTTTTGATTTTAGCAACCAGTTCTCCTAATTCCTGCTCTTTCTTAGCTATAGTTTCCTGTAATTCTTTGTTTTTCTTCACAAGAAGTTCATTTTCCCTTTCCAGCTTATATCTTAACTCGGTTAACTCATCAACTCTCTTATATAGATACCAAATAGTTCCACCACCAATAACAAAAGCGAGGAGAATAAAAATGATTAAAAATATAAAGATTTTTTTAAAGAACTGTTTTAACGTGTATTGTTTAACGCCGTTTATATCATGGATTGTTATTGTAAATTTATCTTTCATCCTTTTTTTCCTTAGCTCTCCACTTTAGATAGCTTTGAATGAATTCATCAATGTTTCCGTCCATTACAGATTGAACGTTTCCTGTTTCATATCCTGTCCTTAAATCTTTAACAAGTTGGTAAGGTTGGAAAACGTAGGAACGTATCTGATTTCCCCAACCTATCTCTTTCTTTTCACCTTCTAACTCTTTCTGTTTTTCCTTTTGTTTCTGTAGCTCATACTGATAAAGTTTAGCTTTAAGCATCTCCATTGCCTTTGCCCTGTTCTGTATCTGAGACCTTTCACTTTGACACACAACAGTTATTCCAGTTGGAATATGAACTATTCTAACTGCACTATCGGTAGTGTTTACATGTTGCCCACCTGCACCAGATGACCTAAATGTATCTATCCTTAAATCTTCATCTCTTATCTCAACCTTTACCTCATTACCTATGTCTGGAATTACCGATACGGCGGCAAAAGAAGTATGTCTTCTTTTATTTGCATCAAATGGAGATATTCTGACAAGTCTGTGAACTCCCTGTTCACCTTTCAGATAACCGTATGCATATAACCCTTTTATTAAAACTGTAGCACTTTTTATTCCTGCAACATCATCAGGTTGATAATCTACAATTTCAATCTGAAAACCTTTTTTCTCAGCCCATCTTAAATACATCCTTAATAGCATTTCCGTCCAATCACAGGCTTCAACTCCCCCTGAACCTGCTTGAAGTGTTAAGATGGCATTTTTTGTGTCATACTCTTCTGAAAGTAAAGACTTTAGTTCTAACTCATTAACGACCTTTTCAACCTCTTTTAGTTCTTTTTCTATTTCCTTTTCTGTCTCTTCATCATACTCTATCTCTAAAAGCTCTAAAAAATCTTTAATCTCACTTAATCTATTCTCAATATTTCTTAAATTTTCTAATTTTTCAGCAATACTATTTCTCTTGGTTGATATTTCTTGAGCTTTTTTTGTATCTCTCCAAAAGTCCGGTTTTCCCATTTCATAATCTAACTCTTCCAACTCTTTTTCCAAAATTTCAGGCTTTAATATTTCTTTAACAGTTATAAATTTTGTTTCTATATTCTCTAATCTTTCCTTTAACTCCTGTATCAGCATACCCTTTTCACTTTTTTACTTTAATAATCATTATTAAATGATAAACTTAAATTTTAGATTTTATATTAAATATGTCAACATAAAATACATTATTAAATACCATTTTTATATATTCTTTTATTTAAAACTCACTTATAACAGAAATAGTTATCCAAACTATTATCCTAATTTATGGATACAAATCCATATGGAATTTATTTTATAATTCTTATTTGGAAATATTTAAAAGTAATTTTTGGAGGAAAGAATGAAAAAGTTAGCTCTATCTATACTATCTGTTCCATTAGTAATTGGTTCTTCATACGCTATTCCAATGAAATTTTCAACAAGTATATACGGTGCAGGTTTAAGTTATGATAAATCCTTAATAAAGGATGATGGATATGTTGCTGGGGTGTATGGCTACTGGGGAATAGGTTTACAACACTCATTAGAGTTTGGATTAGATTACACACATATAAACTACAAAAATAATCAGCCAGATTTAGACCAGACAGATTTAACTTTTGTTTATACAAACTATTCTTTTCCAAAGCTAAAAGCTAAAATTGGATTTCACTACATAGACAGTGATGATAAGTTATCTGATGGAGGATATACAGTAATTCTTGGTTTAGAGAGATATGAGCTTTATAAATGGAATGCTGGAATTGATTTATTTTACACAAGGTATGGAGATTATATTAATCTTAACGGTTCAAAAGGGTTAGATGTCTACCAGATAACAGGAAAATTAGGTTTTAGTTTTGGAAACTACTACAGCTATGGAAGTTTTTATTTAGAGTTATTGCCATCATATATAAGCCACTCTGATAATGCAGGTTTTGGAAAAAGTTTTAGTTCTCTTGAGGTAGATTAAGCTATTACAAAGGTAGTCTATCTGCAACAATTTCTGCATGGGGAGGAGAGAGAAGCTTCTTTATTGATAATGGAGGTTTTGTTGTTTTTAATTTGAGAGAAAAGTATAAGTATGGAACATCCCTAAAAGTAGGATACTCATTTAGTAAAAGTTTAGGTGTAAGTGCTACAGTAAATTATCAAAAATTTAGGGAGTTATATAATCCTAAAGATGTTAAAACAACAACATATGTTTTAAATTTAGGTTATTCGTTCTAAAAGAGTGGAAATGAAAAAAGTTTTAACATATTTTCTTCTCTTCTTTTTTCTCTCTTCTAAAATCTTTGCTCTGTCGTTAGAGGATATAAGAAGAGCTTACTATATGTCCTATAGGTATGAAATGGCTGGAGATTACAGGGATGCTATTCGTTCATTAATGGTTGTTTTCAAAAGTTATCCAAACGGCTACACGGTAAATTTAAGACTTGGTTGGTTATACTATTTAAGTAAAAAATATTCAAACTCTATATTTCACTACAAAAAGGCAATAAAAGTAATTCCTTACTCTGTAGAGGCAAAACTTGGATTAACATTACCTCTTTTAGCTCAAGGAAAGTATAGCTCTGTTGAAAGGCTATGTTATCAGATTTTAAATCAGGATTTTTATAACTACTATGGAAATTTAAGACTTGTGTATGTATTAAGAAAACAGAAAAAATATGATTTAGCTGAAAAGATTATTAATAAAATGTTATATCTCTATCCTACTGACACAAACTTTCTGTTGGAGTTGGGGATTTTAAAATTCGAAAAAAGAGAGTTTAACAATGCAAAAAGAATACTTAACGATGTTCTTATCCTTGACCCTGAAAATCTTAAAGCCAAGCTATATTTAGAAAGGATAAAATAGAATTTATTGAAAAATTTTTTAAATTAAATTTATCTAATTTAAAGTTTGGTTAGCTAAAATGGAAAGAATTATAAAACTTAAGAGGGTTATTGGATTTATTTTAGCTCCAACTTTAGCCCTATTAATCTATCTTTTACCTTTGGATTTAAATCAAAAGGCTCATATAGTGTTTTCAATTTTAGTTTTCAATATCATATTCTGGTTATTTGAAGTTATACCTTTATCTATGACTGCACTTTTAGGAATATCTTTTGCGGTCATATTTGGAGTAGTTCCTGTTAAAGAGGCTTTCAAAAGTTTAGGACATCCTGTTGTCTTACTATTTATAGGAAGTTTTCTAATTGCAACCGCTATGTCTAAGTATAAACTTGATAGGAGGATAGCATTAAATGTATTATCTAGAGATATATTTCTAAAAAGTCCGTTTAGATTAATAGTTGGTTTTTCAATAATAGCGTATCTCCTATCCTTTTGGATTAGTAATACAGCCACAACTGCTATACTTTTACCTCTATCTTTAGGGATAATTGTGATACTACAGTCTGCAAAAATACCAAACTTTGAAAAGTTTACAGTTTTTCTCTTACTATCAATAGCCTACGCATCATCTATAGGTGGAGCTACAACTCTTATAGGAACACCAACAAACTTAGTTGGTGCAGGTTTTTTAGAAGAATTAAATTATAATGTAGATTTTATAAGATGGTTTACATATGCTTTTCCTATAACATTTTTAACATACATTGCCTTTCTTATATATATAAAGCTTTATATAAAAAGTGGAAACTACTCCTATGAAAAAGTTAAACAGCTTCTATTAAAAGAAAAATCTAAACTACCTTCCATTAACAGAGGGGAAATAAATACAGTTATTGCTTTTCTATTAGCTGTGATACTGTGGAGTTTACCGGGAATTTTAAACATTTTTGGATTTGAGGAAATTTATAAATTTTTTAAAGGACATTTTCCCGATGGGTTAGTTGCAATACTATCGGCTATCATTCTGTTTATACTTCCAAATGAAGATGGAAAACCTACGCTAACAAGTAATGATTTAAGAGGTTTAGATTGGGATACAATACTTCTGTTTGGTGGAGGTATAGCATTAGGACAGCTTATAATGAAAACGGGATTGGCAGAGTATATTGGTAAGAATATAGCAGAATTTATATCTCCTAACTATCTAATTCTGTTTATATTTATACTTATTCTTGCAATGGTATTTTTAACTGAAATCAGCTCAAATACTGCTACAGTTTTAACATTTGTTCCAATTTTGATAGGTATATTAAAAGAGTTAGACATTAATCTGTTTTTTATAATCTTTGGTGTGGTTGTAGCTGGAAGTTTTGCATTTATGCTACCTATAGCAACACCACCAAATGCAATTATTTACGGTAGTAGGCTTATTCCTTTAAGGGTAATGACAAAAGTAGGTATATTTCTAAATATAATTGGAGCTATAATTATTACTGGTATGGTAGTCATATATATGAATGTGTTAAGATAATTTATTCAATTTTGAAAAATAAAAAGGAGGTAGAGCAACTTTATGGCGACAAAATGGGAATTTTCCGCAGGTGGGGTAGTATTTAGAAAAAACGAGAATGGACAAGTGGAAATTTTATTAATTAGAGTTAAAACTAGATGGAGTTTTCCTAAAGGAAATATAGAAAGAGGAGAGCCAAAGGACCAAGCTGCTTTAAGGGAAGTTAAGGAAGAAACAGGAGTTGATGCAAAAATATTAGATTATTTAGGAGAGGTTGATTACTGGTATAACATAGGATTAACTAAAATTCATAAATTTGTTTATTACTATCTTATGGAGTATCTTTCTGGAGATGTTGTTCCACAGAAGGAAGAGATAGATGAAGCTAAGTTCATGTCTATAGCTGAAGCTGAGAAATCTCTTTCATACTCTACAGATAATGAGATATTAGATAGAGCTATTAAATCTATGAAAAAGTTAGGAATTCTTTAATGCTTCCACTCCTTTTAAAAAAGGGGTTAGGATACTTTCAAAAGTTTGATAGGGAAAAAGCTTTAAAGAGAGGGGAGCAGATAGGCTCCCTTCTATATCTTTTAGGTTATAGAAAGAAAGTTATATTAAAAAATCTTGATATAGCTTTCCCTGAATTTTCTAAAGAAAAAAAATTGCAGATTTGTAAAGATGTTCTTAAATATTTTGGTAGAAATATAGTTGATTTTGCCAGAATTCCAATTTATGCAAAAAATGAGGAATTTTTAAAGATTGCGGAAATAGTAGAAGGTAAAGAAGTTTTAGATAAATATAAAAATAGAGGGGCTATACTAATAACAGGACATATAGGAAACTGGGAGATAGTTGGAGCAGTTTTAGAAAGTTTAGGTTATAAAACATCTGTTCTTGCATATAGACAGAAGAACAGAAAGGTAAACCAGCTAATAGAAGATATTAGAAAGTCAGCTAATATAGAAGTGATTTACCATGACCAACCTTTAAAAAAGATGTTAACAGTTTTAAGAAAAGGACAATTTTTAGGTTTTTTAGCAGACCAAAATGCTTTAAGACATAGAGGTGTTTTTGTTGATTTTTTTGGATTACCAGCTTCAACAATATCTTTCCCTGCAAAGTTATCTCTTAAATATAGAGTTCCAGTTATATTTACATACAACTACCTAGATTTAGACACAAAAGTCTATAAGATATTTTTCAAAGAAATTGATATAGATAATTATGGCAAGGATGATTATAAGAGTTTAACACAGGAGTTTACAAAGGAGTTAGAGAATGCAATAAGAAAAAATCCATCCCAATATCTATGGACGCATAAAAGATGGAAAACAAGACCGGAAGGAGAACCGGAAAATATCTACGATTAAAGATTGTATTTAGTTTTTAAATTTTCCTCTAACTTCCGATAAATATCAGGATTTATATCTAAAAAGTTTTTAACCTGTTGAACATCCTTATCACCTCTACCAGATAGATTAATAATAACTATCTGATTTTTATCAAGATTTTTTGCAATTTCAACACC
>QNZC01000046.1 GCA_003978565.1 Persephonella sp.
TTTAAACTATATGAATTCACTCTATAAAAACACTTTTATAGGTGTTTCTGCAGGATATAACGAATTGATGTTTGCAGGTATAGGTGGAGATATACTCTATTTTATTGGAGATGGGAAACATGCAGTTGGTATAGGTGGAGATTTTGTAAGGAAAAGGGATGAAAATGTTTTATTTAAAATAAAGAATAATAAGAACTTTTACGATTATTATTTGTCCTACTACTACTATATGGACTATCCTGAAATAAATATAAATATTAAAGCTGGAAGATTTTTAGCAGGTGATAAGGGAGTAAGGCTTGAAGTGTCAAGAAATGTAAAAGGCTTTGAAATCGGCTTCTGGTATACATATACCAATACATCTAATTTTACAGGTGATAATAGAAATTATCACGACAAAGGAGTTTTTATAGCAATACCATTAAGAATATTTAAGTTTAAAGACACACCACAAACAGCTTATATGTCATTAGCCCCTTGGACTAGAGATGTTGGGCAACTTGCAGGTAGACCTCTAAATCTTTACAGATTTATTAGAAATAAAAGTCCACATTATATAAAGATTTATGCAGATGAAGAAGAATAATTTTTAAAACAGCTTTTGTGAAAATTTAATCAAATTTTGCAATTAGAAGAATAGAAAAATTTTTTAGATTTATAATAATTCTAATTAAGTTTTAAATAGAATGGAGTTATATAAATGGCATTAAAAATATCAGAAATAGCTGAAAAATTTAACGGGAAAATTGAGAATTTTAAGAAAGATTATATTATTTCTAGTGTTTCAAGTATAGATAGAGCTACGGAAAAAGATATAATCTTTCTAAAAGATAAAAAGTTTTTAAAAAATTTAGAGAAAAGTAAAGCTAAAGTTGTTTTGACAAGTGAAAAATTAGATACCGATAAAACCCAAATAATAGTCAAAAATCCTGAAGTTGTATTCTATAAACTTATAGATATTCTGTATCCAGATAGTCAGATAAAAGAAACATTTATAAGTGAAACTGTAAAGTTAGGAAGAAATGTGAAACTAGGAAAAAATGTTGTAATAAAAGATTATGTAGTTATAGAGGATAATGTAGAAATTGGAGATAACACTGTAATATATCCATTTTCATTTATAGGAAAAAATACGAAGATAGGCAATAACTGTATTATATATTCTAATGTATCTCTATATAAGGATTGTAAGATAGGAAATAATGTTATTATTCATTCGGGAGCAGTTATTGGAGCAGATGGTTTTGGTTATTATGTAGAAGATGGAGTTAGAAAAAAGATAAAACATATAGGAAAAGTTATTATTAAGGATAATGTAGAAGTTGGAGCAAATACTACAATAGATAGAGCTTTATTAGATGAAACTGTAATAGAGGAAGGAACAAAAATTGACAATCTGGTAATGGTTGGACATAACTGTAAGATAGGAAAAAATACCGTATTGGTAAGTCAGGTTGGCATAGCTGGAAGTTGTGAAGTTGGGAATAATGTAATAATGGCTGGTCAAGTTGGAGTAGCAGACCATTTAAAAATCGCTGATAATGTTATCATTACTGCAAAGTCTGGAGTTGGTAGAAATATAGAAAAATCTGGAATTTATGGGGCAAATATTCCTGCTATAGAGTGGAAGAAATGGCAGAGAATTTTATTAAAGATTTATAGATTAGCTGATAAAAAGAATAAAAAAGAGTGAGAAAGAAGAAATTTCTATAATCCCATCTTTTCGGGATTAATTAAATTTTGAGGGTCAAATACCTTCTTTATCCCCCTCATTATATCCATTTCTTGAGGTTTAAACATTTTTTTCATAAAGTTTGCCTTTGTTATTCCCACTCCATGTTCACCTGTTATAGAACCACCGTATCTTATCGCTAAATCAAAAACTTCTTCTACTGCCTTCTCAACTCTAGCTAATTCATCCTTGTCAAGTCCGCTAATCATAAAGTTTGCGTGGACATTTCCATCTCCAATATGTCCAAAATTCACCATCTTTAGATTATACTTTCTTCCTATCTCCCTAAGCTCTGGTAAAGCTTCTGGTAGATAACTTCTTGGGAATACTATATCTTCGTTTATCTTAACCCTTCCAAGTTTTGAAACTGCAGGGGATAAACTTCTTCTAGCTTCCCATAACTTGTTAGCTTCCTGTTCTGTTTGAGCCACTTCAACTGTTGCACCGTTCATTTCGCATATTCTAGCAACTTCCTTTATCTCCTCTTCTAATGCTAAAGGATGTCCGTCAACCTCTATTAAAAGTAAAACTTCCGCATCTCTCGGTAATCCAAAATGCCCAAAATCCTCTACTGCATTAATAGCCAGTTTATCCATAAACTCTAAAGCTGAAGGTGATATTCCAGCTTTAAATATATCCTTAACTGTTTTTCCTACAGCTGATATATCTTGGAATATCGCTTTAACAGTTTTAGCACTTTTAGGTTTAGGTATGAGTTTCAATGTTATCTCTGTAAAAATCCCTAATGTTCCCTCACTACCTATCAGCAATCTTGTTATATCATATCCTGCTACATCTTTAAGTGTTGGTCTCCCTGTATGTATTACCTCTCCTGTATGTATCACAGTGTTTAATTCCATTACATACTCTCTTGTTACCCCATACTTAACACATCTTGGACCACCTGCATTTTCTGCCACATTTCCACCTATGGTGCAGAACTTATAACTTGCAGGGTCTGGGGGATAGAACAACCCTTTCTTTTCTACTGCCTGTTGAAGTCTGTAGGTTATAACTCCCGGTTGAACCCTAGCAATAGCATTTTCTTCATCTATCTCTAGGATTTTATCCATTTTTTCAAATGAAATTAAAACTCCACCTTTTACAGGTAAAGCTCCACCTGTATAACCTGAACCTGCTCCTCTGGGGGTTATAGGAATTCCTTCTTGATAACATATGTTAACAATTTTCTGAACTTCTTCCTCTGTTTCAGGGATAACTACAACTGAAGGTGTCATCTTTATTCTTGTAGCATCGTAAGAGTAGAGCAATCTATCCATATCATCGTCTAAAACTTTATGCTCCCCTAACTCTTTCTTTAAAACCCTTTTTATTTTTTCTGGAACTTCTACTCTCTCCTCTTGTTGAAGAAAAAACATTCGTCTAAACCCCTTTTTTAATGAAATTATTTAATTTATAGATTAAATTAAAAAGATATTTTTAGCTATAACTTTTATCAGCAAAACTATTCCTTATTATCCTCTGAAGATACCTTTATTATAGTTTTAACATTACCCCTTGGGTTCCAATCTCCTATTACCTCTAAAAATCTAGGTTTTAATAGGTTGTATAAATCATCATATATTTTATTTGTAGCTTCTTCGTGAGAAATATACCTGTTTCTATACTGATTTAGATAAAGTTTTAAAGATTTTAGCTCTACTATATACTTATCAGGAATATAATTTATCTTAATCGTTGCAAAATCCGGATAACCAGACCTAGGACACAAACAGGTAAACTCTGGGAAAGTAATATTTATATTATAATTTCTATCTGGATATGGATTTTCCCAAGGTTCAAGTTTTGCCTCTAAAATTTCCTTCTCACCGTATTTTAACTCTCTTTTCTCTTCCATTCCTTAAGCCTCTAATTTTTTTAGTATTTCTTTAAAAGAATTAAATATATAATCTGGTTTTAACTGTTTTGCAAGTTCTATCTTTCCATAACCATATAAAACTAATCCTGTTTTTGTATTTGCATTTTTTCCAGCTTGAATATCTACTTCACTATCTCCGATAAGAATACTTTCTTCAGATTTAGCATTTAATCCATCTAAAGCATAATTTACAGGTTTAGCTGAAGGTTTTTTTTCTCCAGCAGTATCTCCACCAACAACTATATCAATATACTTAGAAAGACCTAATTTGTCTAAAATTCTCTTTGAGACCTCTTCATACTTGTTCGTTATAACTCCAACTTTTTTATTATTTTCCTTTAAAACTTTTAATAACTCCTCTGTATATGGGTAGGGAGTTGTGTAAACACAGGGATTAAATAAATAAAACTCTCTAAAAATTTGTGTTCCCTTCTGAATTAGCTCCTCATCTTCAACCTTTAAAACATCTTTCATTAATTTCTTTGCACCGTATCCAACATACTTTACAATTTCTTCTTTAGGGAGAGGCACTCTATTTAACTGTCTCAAAGTGTAATTGACTGCTTCAGCTATATCATCTGCAGAGTTTATTAAAGTTCCATCTAAATCAAAAAGGAAAGTTTTTAGCTCTTTCAATTCTTTATTCCTATTTTCTGTATTACTCTGTATATCCATTTCTCCTCATTCTCCCTATTTTTCTTTTCTTCCTCAGTATCTTCTTCTGGAATAATAAATATTACTTCATCTTTTTTCATTAATCCTAAATTCTCTCTAGCTAACTTTTCCACATAAAATCTGTCTTCTTTTATATTTTTAATATCTTCTTTTAATTTTACCTCTAATTTTAATAGTTCTGCTTCTTTTGCCTTTAAATTTTCAAGCTCTTTTTCTTTTTCAATAAGATTTTTTAAATTTCTATCACTAAAAAGTAAAACAAAGGCAATATAAAGGGAAAAAAGGAGAGTTATAGAATACATAATTAAATCAATTTTTTGTGTTTTTTTACTTATATTCCTCTCCTTTATCTTTTTAAAATCATACTTTAAATCTCTTGAATACTTCTTTCCCTTTAAAGATGGCATCTTTTCCTAACTCCTCTTCAATTCTAATTAATTGATTATACTTAGCTATCCTATCTGTTCTAGATGCTGAACCTGTTTTTATCTGACCTGCGTTAGTTCCAACAGCTAAATCTGCTATAAATGTATCTTCACTTTCTCCTGACCTATGGGAAATAATATTGGTATAAGCATTACTTTTCGCAAGTTCTATAGCATCTAATGTTTCGGTTAAACTACCTATTTGGTTTAGTTTTATTAGAACAGAGTTTGCTATATTTTCTTCTATACCTTTCTGTATAAGTTTAGGATTTGTTGTAAATAAGTCGTCTCCTACAAGCTGAACTTTCTTACCTAAAACATCAGTTAACTTTTTCCAACCTTCATAATCGTTTTCAGCTAAACCGTCCTCTATAGATATTATCGGATACGCACTTATCAACTCTTCATAGAGGATAATCATATCATCAGATTTGATTTCTTCTCCTTCAAATTTATACACTCCCCTTTCTTTATCGTAAAACTCTGAAGATGCCGCATCTAAAGCTAATAAAATATCTTCTCCCGGTTCGTATCCTGCCTTTTTGATTGCTAACATAAGAATATCTAAAGCTTCTTTTGTTGAGTTTAGCTCTGGAGCAAATCCTCCTTCATCTCCAACATTTGTAGATAATCCTTTCTCTTTTAAAACTTTCTTTAAAGTATGGAATATTTCTACACCTGCTCTTAAAGCTTCTTTGAAACTTCCCCCATAAACTGGGACTATCATAAATTCTTGAAAATCTAACTTATTATCTGCATGGGCTCCACCGTTTATAACGTTCATTAAAGGCACTGGTAAAACTTTTGCATTTGTTCCACCTAAGTATCTGTAAAGTGGTAAACCTAATTCCTCTGCTGAAGCTTTAGCCACTGCCAGACTTACCGCTAATATTGCGTTAGCTCCTAAACTAGATTTATTTTCTGTTCCGTCAAGTTCAATCATCATTCTGTCTATCTTTACCTGATTTGTAGCATCTTCACCGACTAAAATATCAGCTATCTTTGTATTTATATTTTCTACTGCCTTTAAAACTCCTTTACCTAAAAATCTTCTTTTATCATTGTCTCTAAGTTCTAAAGCTTCAGTTTCACCTGTAGAAGCTCCACTTGGAACAATTGCTCTTCCAACAACACCACTGTCTAAAATAACTTCTGCCTCAACTGTTGGATTTCCTCTACTATCTAAAACCTCTCTTCCTCTAACACTTACAATTATTGACATTCTTTAACTTCCCCCTGTAAAGATTTAGTAAATTTTTACAAAAAAAGAATAAACAAATTTATTTATTACTACAAGTTGAGGATTATATTTAGATTTATAGATGGTAATGCTTATGACGTTTCAATCGTTGATTATCATTAGGGAGGTGTATGGTTATTAGTATTAAAGACTATGAGGAAAATGTTTTAAAGAAGAAGAAAACTTTATCAATATGATTTATTTTTCTATAAAGCCAATAAACATTTAGATAAGTTAAAATATTTTATCTTGAAAATTAGTTAATCAGTGGATATTATTAAAGCTGAAAAGTTTGATATAGTTTGTTAATTTGGAGAAATAGAGATGATGGTTTATCAGATAGAGGATATAAAGAGAAAAAGGGATGAGATAAACAAATTAGAAGAGCTATTTAAACGTTCTGCTAGGATTACAAGTAAATCTTTAAGAGATTTAGACAAATATTCAGGAGATTTAGACAAATATTCTGGAGATTTAAACGAGCATTTAGAAAATTTAGAAAGTATCATTGAGTTATTAATATACAACTTTGAAGAATTTATTAAGATTATAAAGCCTTCTTATGAAAAGTTATTGTCAGAGGTGGAGCCAGAAGATTTGACAGAGTATAAATTAGCTCGTATCTATATAGAGGATAGTATCCAAAATGCTATAGTTTCTATGGGTTTCTTATCTGGTATAATTTCTACCTACCAAGTGTTTAAAGAGCTAGATAAAGATTTGTTAAGTAGATATGAAAAGGTTTTAAAGGCTTTGTTATATTTAGCTCCTGTTTCTTCACTTTCAATACAGATTTCAAGGGAAGAGTTGGAAGAGGCTGAACGTTTAAGAGAGGAAGGAAAGTTTAAAAAACTGGAAGACTTAGAAAGAGAGCTTCTAGATTGAAGAAAAAAGAGGTTATAGTAAAAATTTCTCCCAAAGTTGAGAAAGAGCTTAAGAAGTTAAAAAAGCAGAATAAAAATGTTGTTAAGCTGTTTTTTAAACAGTTGAAGCTATTAGAAAAGGATATAAACTATCCATCACTGCATTTAAAGAAGTATTATCACAAGGATAATCCAAATCTATGGGAAATTAGAATTAACTTACAGTATAGAGCAATACTAGAACTGTTTGAAACAGAGAAATCTTACAATTTTCTGGTTATAAAAGTAGGTAAACACGACATATTAGACAATTTTTAAAGCCTCTTTTTTAATATCCTTAATTTTTTATTCAAAAAATTTAAAAATATCTTTAAAAATCTTTATAATTTCTTTTTCATTTTTTTAGCTCTTCATAATTTTTTCTAACAATTTTCCTATTCGGATGATTTTCCCCTAAAACCTTTTCAACTATTCTTAAAGCCTTAAGATAAAACTCTTCAGCCTTTTCGTAATCTCCCTCATCTTTATACAACAAGCCTAGATTGTTGTAAGAATTTGCTAAATGTGGATGGTTTTCATCTAATTCTTTTTTTCTAATCTTTAAAGCCTTTAATATAGTAATTTTTTGCATTATCCAAATCCCCTTAAATGAAATATTATTTTTTTGGAAGTGTTCTTCTAAAATTCTAGGAATTTTAAGCTCTAAATAGCTTTTAAATCTTTTATAAGGTTAATCTTTTATCTTTTGAAAAGTAGGTTTAATTACTCTTTCAAAAATTCCTGTAGATGTTAATATTCAAAATCACAGATTTAATATTACTTGGGATACTGTTAAACATCGTTATTAAATCCATTCCTCCACCTTTCCGATAAAATCTTTATCTTAAAAACACTTTGTTAAATATTATAAAATCAGAATTCATAAAAATATAAAATTATTTGGAAAAATTTAAATGATTAAATTAAAAGACATTGTTTATATACTAACCTACATAATAGCATTTATTGGATATTTGTCTGTAGCCAGATTTGTATCTCCCTTTATATCCTTAATTTTTATAGTTATGTTTTTTACAGGAATATACTTTGATAGAAAAAATAGATATTCAATACCAACCTTTCTATTAAATGGTTTGGGAGTATCATTCCTAATTTTTCAGCTTTTACAAATAACATTAGAAAATATCGTTATTCCTATCGTTAACATACTGTTAGTTTTACTTGGAATAAAATTACTTCAGAAAAAAGAGTTTAGAGATTTTATGCAGATATACACTATCTCTGTTTTTTTACTATCAGCCTCTGCATTACTTACTATAGATATAATTTTCTTAATATACTTTATGACTACCTTCTTTATAACTGTTATTGCCGTTATCCTGTTAACCTTCTATGTTGAAGATAAAAATATAACCTTTGAGAAAAAGAAATTTAAAAATTTAGTAATAAAACTTTTTTTTATACCTTTAATATCTATTCCGTTAACCGTCCTTTTCTTTCTTTTACTTCCAAGAACAGATTACCCTATTTTTAACTTTCTTAACAATCAGGGAAAGGGAAAGACAGGTTTTTCCGATAGTGTCCAGTTGGGAGATGTTTCAGATATTCAGATGGATAAATCTGTGATAATGAGGGTTCATACTGAAGAATTACCAAAAAATCAACTTTATTGGAGAGGTTTAACATTAAACACCTTCAACGGTAGCACATGGTTTAAAAGACATATAAGAGAAAACGAAATAAAACTTACAGGTAAAAAAGTCAAACAAACTGTGATTTTAGAGCCTTATGGGGATAGGTATCTGTTCAGTTTAGACAAACCTGAAAAGATTAATTACAAAGGTTTCACCTACAGAGAGGGAGATTTATCTTTCAGCTTATCTAGACCAATATTCAACAGAGTTAAATATACAGTTATTTCAAGAATTTCACCATTTATAATTGAAAAAAGTATAAATAAAAAAATGTATCTACAGATACCTAGAAATTTAGATAGAAAGATTTTTAGGTTAGCGAACAGATTAAAAGGTAGAACAGACGAGGAAACATTATTAAATATAATAAAATTCTTTAAAAGGGATTTCCTTTTCTCATTAGATAAACTTCCTGAAGGAAAAAATTCCTTATCCAAATTCTTATTTGAGTATAAATACGGAAATTGTGAATATTTTGCGTCGGCAACTGCCATTTTATTAAGAATAAATGGTATCCCCTCTAGAATAGTTGTAGGCTATAGAGGTGGTTTTTATAACAAGGTTGGTAAGTATTACATTATCAAACAGTCAGACGCTCACAGTTGGGTTGAAGCATATATAAACGGTAGGTGGATAAGGGTTGATACTACACCAACTAGATTAACACCATCTTCTAAAGAAAGATTAGATGAGCTAAAAAGTATATCTAAACTACGTATCTTCTTTGATACATTGGAGTATTACTGGATTAACTTTATTATTAATTATGATTTAAGTAAACAAAAATCTATCTTTAACAGCATATCTAATGTTGTTAAAAACACCTCTGATTTAAAACTAAAAATTAACTATAAACAGATAGCCTTTATTCTTATTTTGATAATAGTTATCTATACAGTTTTTAGATTTTCAAAAGAGTATATCTTTATTCCAATTGAAAAGAAATTTTTAATTAGATTTTTCAGAATTTTAGAGAAAAAGGGATATAAGAGGAAGGATTTTGAAGGATTAGAGGAGTTTGTTTTAAGAATAGAAGATGAGAAATTGAGAAAAAAGGCTTTGGAATTTGTAAAATTATATGAAGGAATAATTTATAAAGATATAAGGTTAAATTCTAAAATAAGAGAAAAGTTATCAAAAACTTTAGGGGATTTAGATAATTGTTAAGAATACTGTTTTTCCTAGGAAATGTAAAGAAGGATGAATTACCCTATAAACTTACTTTAGAGTTAGCTAAGTATATGCTTGAGTTTTACAATGTGTATATAGAGATAGCTATTAATAATTTAAATGATAGAATTCTTAAGTTAGAAGACAACATATTTATTAACAATCTTAACAGTGATAATATTACGTCTGCTTCACAGAGACTGGACGATTTAATTGGAAGAAAGAATTTTAATGTTGTGTTAGGTTATTTCTACAAACCGAATATAATTTTAGCCTTAACGAAGATAATAAATCCTAGAGATAACACTGTTTATATTGGTTCTTTCCACAGAGTTGACCATTATGAAAGATTTAGCTCATTTTACAGATACCCTTTAAGATTTATTTCCAAATATGTATACTCATTCCTAGATGGAATAGTAGTTGACTCTTTCACAATAAAAAAAGAGATTGAAAGAACATTCTTCATAGAACCTGACAAAATAGAAGTTATCTACAACTTCATAGACATTAAGGAAATAAGAAAAAAGGCTTTAGATAGATTAGACAGTGAAGAGAAAAGGATTTTTAGAAAAGAGGTAATACTTAATGTTTCAAGACTTATAAAGGAAAAGGGACATGAATATCTTATAAAGGCTTTTAAAATTGTAAAAGAGAAGAGAAAAAATGCCCGTTTAGTAATACTGGGGGAAGGTGAAGAGAGGGCAAATTTAGAGGCTCTTATCAAAGAACTAAATCTGGAAAACTCTGTATACCTACTTGGATATAAAAGCAACCCATACAAGTATATGATTAACTCTGATGTTTATGTTTTAACTTCCTCTTATGAAGGTTTTTCTAGGTCTGTGCTAGAAGCTCAAGCGTTAGGATTACCAGTTATAGCCTTTAAAAGTAAAGGTAGTCATGTGGAGTATCTAAATAACAGTGCATTGTTTGTAAAGGATAAAGATGAAAAGGCTCTAGCAAAAGCTATAATAAATCTCCTTGAAAATGATAGACTTATGGATGAGTATAAAAATAAATCTCTTCAAAATATTAAAAACTTCAGTATAGAAAATGGTGCAAAAAGGTATTTTAAATATTTTGAAACAAAGCTAAAGGAAAAGAAACTGGAAAAAATACTGAATGATGAGATTTAGAATTTAAAAAGAGGTTTTAGTTATGGAAGGTCAAATATCTATCTTTATAGCATTTTTAGGTGGAATTTTAGCGTTTCTATCTCCCTGTGTTTTACCAATTATTCCCGGATATATAGCCTACATATCAGGTATATCTGTAAGCTCATTTCCAGAAACAAATAAAAAGTTCAATTTAAATGTTCTTCTATCTGCTATAGCCTTTGTTTTAGGATTTTCAATAGTATTTACACTACTTGGAGCTGGTTCAACATTTATAGGACAGCTTCTTTTTAAATACAAGACATTAATTTCCCAGATAGCAGGGATATTTGTAATTATACTTGGAATTCATTTTACAAATATCTTTCAACATAAAAAAATAAAGGAGATACTATTAAGTATAACCTTAATATTAGTAGCTCTTTATATCTATGGTGTTTATAAAACAAAGGATATTATAAATGATTACTGGATATTTTTAGGTTTAGCTATAGTATTAAATATCTTCTATTACAGTAAAATCTATCTTCTTCTATATCAACAGAAAACTACAGAGATAAAGAAAAGACCAACAGGTATTATTGGAGCTTTTATAATAGGTGTAGCCTTCGCATTCGGCTGGTCTCCATGTATAGGACCAATACTGGGGGCAATTCTCCTATACGCATCACAACAGGAAACAGTGTATCAAGGAATGGCTTTACTATTCTCATTTTCAATGGGTTTAGGAATTCCATTTATAATAACTGCATTAACAATTAATCTTTTCTTAAACTTTACGAGAAAGTTTTCAAGATACTTTTTCTATGTTGAAATAATTGGTGGATTACTTCTAATATTCATAGGATTTCTTTTAATAACTGGAAATTTAAATAAGATTTCGGTTGTTGTTCCATTTTAATTTTAAATTTTAAAAACTGGCTTAAATTTGTAGATATAGGGGGCTGAAAAGCCCCTTTTTATGGAAAAAAATGATTTATAGTTTTACAACGTTTTGAGCTTTCTCGCCTCTATCTTCCCGAACAATCTCAA
>QNZC01000025.1 GCA_003978565.1 Persephonella sp.
ATTGGTTTGGGGATAGGTTTAATACAAAATCATTTGAAATAGCACAAAGATATGTATTAGTTAGCTTTTTACTTTACAACTTGTATATGCTCGTAAGACTTTGTTTTTCTATTTTTCTATTTCATCTTTTTCTTATCCGCTTCATTTCTGTTTTTTAGACTTTTTAAACACCCTTATAGTGTTGTTGTCAATGTAGTAGAGGCAGTTTTAAGAAATTTACTACCAGTAATAGATAACAAAGCTTTTACTTATAAAAAAGAAACTTTATTTGTTTAGGATAGATTTAATGGGATACGATTTTAATTTTGGCTCTAAAACTGCTAAAGGTGGTTTTGCTAATGAAAGGTTAGTTGTAGAAAAATTTAGGAATTGGAAATTTGATAAAACAGCTCAAGAATGGTTAAAAGTTATGGGATTGGTTAAATAGAGAAATGTTAAAAGAAAAAGATAAAATAAAAGGGAAAAGATACTTCTAGTTAGAAAATGAATTCCAAAACACAAATAGCTTTATTTTTTTATGAAAAAGGAAAACTTTCATTTGGCAAAGCTAGAGAACCTGCTGGTTTAAGTGTGTGGGAATTTATGGAAAAGTTAAAAGAAAATCAGATACCATTAAAGTATGATGTTGAAGATTTCAAAGAAGATTTAGAAACTGTTAAAGAATTATGTGAAAATTATTATTAGAGCTAGTAATAATATGTTTACAGGAGGAGCTAAATATCAATTTAAAGGATTTATCTATAGATTTTTTTAAAGAGAACTATATACTACCTGCTGGAGAAGATACAGTATATATAACTGATAAAACACCCTTCTATGTTATTGAAGACATTAGATTTTTAATTGGTAAAACTCCAAAAACTATACTTATTACCGAAGATGAATTTCTAGAAAAACTTGAAGATTATATAACAACCACAGAGGAAAAATTAGAAGAAGATAAATTAGAAGAGGAACAGATATTTGAAAATCTTCTAGAAAGCTCAAGCTCTCCAGTAGTTCAAAGTATAAACTCCATATTTTTAAAAGCTATAAGAAACAATATTTCAGATATACACTTTGAACCTTTTTCAAGTAAAGTTATAGTTAGATTTAGATTAGACGGTGTTTTACACGAAATAACAGAGTTTCAAAAATCTATATATCCTCAAATTGTCTCCAGAATAAAGATTTTAGCAAAGCTTAATGTTGCAGAAAAAAGACTACCACAGGACGGAAGGATAAGAGTTAAGATAGGAAAGAGAGATGTTGATATGAGAGTTTCCACCTTACCAACTATCTTTGGGGAGAGAGTTGTTATAAGACTTTTGGACAAAACAAATAGAATTCTAACTTTGGAGGAGTTAGGTTTTTCAGCTGAAGATAAAGAAAAGTATGAAAGAATAATTAGAAAACCTTACGGAATTGTTATAATTACAGGACCTACAGGCTCAGGAAAAACTACAACCTTATACGCATCTCTATTAAAACTAAAAACTCCAAGGAAAAATATACTAACAATAGAAGACCCTGTAGAGTATCAGATAGACGGTATAAGTCAGATACAGGTAAACCCTAAAATAGATTTAACATTTGCAAATGGTTTAAGAAGTATATTAAGACAAGACCCAGATATTATAATGGTTGGTGAAATTAGAGATTTAGAAACTGCAAAAATATCAATCCACGCCTCAATGACAGGACATCTAGTTTTATCTACACTTCACACTAACGACGCCCCTTCTACAGTTGCCAGACTTGTTGATATGGGAATAGAACCTTTCTTAATAGCCTCTTCATTAGAGGGAGTAATAGCTCAAAGATTAGTTAGAAAGGTTTGTCAAAACTGTAAAACCCCTACAAATCTAACAGGGCTAGAGATAGAACAGATTATCTACAATTACAAAACATATTTAGCTAAAAAAGGATTAAAGGAAAAAGATTTTAAATTTTTTAAAAATCTATCTAAAATAACAGATAATTTAGAAAAAACATTAAAAGATATAATTAATCACAACTGGAATAACAAAATTTTAAATGAGTATTTGAAAGATTTTAAAGAGTATTTAAAAGATATAAAGGTTTATAAAGGTGTAGGCTGTGAAGAGTGTTTAGGAACAGGATATAAAGGAAGGATTGCAATATACGAGATAATGGAAGTTGACGAGGATATGAAAGCTTTAATATCAAAAAATGTTGAAACTTCTAAATTGAGAGATAGGGCTATAAAGAAGGGAATGAAAACATTAATTCAGGATGGTATAGAAAAGGTTTTAAATGGTATAACTACAATGGAAGAAGTGATACAGGTAGCACAGGTGTAAGATGAAATACTTCCGTTATACAGGAATAGACAGTTCAGGGAAGGAAGTTTCAGGGATAGAAGAAGCTCCATCATTATACAGTTTAAGAAAGTCTTTAACTTTAAAGGGAATAGTTTTAATTGAAGCTAAAGAGGTATCTAGATTAACCGATGAAACGAAAGAAAAAAAATTCCTATTAAAAAGAAGTTTATTTTCCAAAAAAATTTCAGATGAAGAGTTAGCCCTTCTGTTCTATGAGATAGGTCTATTACTTTCAAGAAATGTTTATATTACAGAGATATTTAATATCCTTTCTAAACAGGTTGAAAATAAAAACTTACAGGATGTTTTACTTTCCGTTAAAACCTACTTACAGGAGGGAAAATCTTTAGGAGAGGCTTTAGAAAAGGCTAAAATCTTTCCACAGTTTTTAGTGGAAATGGTAAAGGCAGGTGAAGAAAGTGGAGCTTTAGATAAAATATTTCTCTCTGCTTCTGAATTTTTAGAACAACAGGCAGATTTTAAATCTAAAATAAAAAGCTCTTTAATATATCCAACAACTGTCATAGTTATAGGCTTTATAGCTATGATTATAGTTATAAATGTAGTGATACCTAAGATTTTAAAGATTTACGCCCAATTTAACACTGAATTACCACTTTCAACGAAGATAGTTCTTTATATATCTAACTTTTTTAATATATTTTTAAAGGGAATTCCTATATTTATCCTTTTAGTATTTATCTTTAAGAAAAAATTTATAACACAGGAAAAAATAGATAAGATTAGACTTAAAATTCCATTCTTTAAGAAAGTTCATATATACTCACAGTATTTTATGTGGTCTAACACAATGGCTGTCTTACTTAGGGGAGGCTTAACTCTAGATAAAGCTTTAAATATAGCTAACAAAACAATATCAAACTCTATAATTAAAAGACAGTTTGAAAAGATAGTTGAAGATATAAGAAAGGGAAAATCGTTAAGTGAGGTTTTATATAAAAATAAATTAATACCTGAAAACTCTGTTTTACTTATCAAGATAGGAGAGGAAACTGCACAAATGGAAGATATGTTTCAACTAATAGCAAAGATATATAAAAAGGAAATAGAAAAACTGATAAATATATTCTTAAAATATCTAGAACCAATCTCTTTATTGGTTGTATCTGTATTAATAGGATTTTTCATAGTTGCAACAATCTTACCGATATTTAGCCTGAAAATTAGATAAATATAGTTTTAACTATTTTAAATATATACATAAGTTAATAATCTGAGATAAAACATTTCCAAAAATACAGTATTTCAATTAAAATATCTGTCTAAAATTTCGGAGGTTCTCTATGAAGACTATTCCTTTCATAGAGGGAATAAAGGAGTTTAAAAACATACACTTCAAAGAAAATGAAATTCTCTTTAAAGAACTAGTAGAAAAAGGAGAAAATCCAAAAGCTCTATTTATAGGTTGTTCCGACAGTAGAATTATTCCTGCCCTTATAACAAACTCAAAACCGGGAGATTTATTTGTTGTTAGAAATATAGGAAATATGGTTCCACCATTTAAGCCTGATGATGACTTTCACGGAACAGCAGCAGCTATAGAGTATGCAGTTTCTGTATTAAATGTTGAGGATATTATTGTCTGTGGACATTCTAAATGTGGAATGTGTAGGGCTTTATATGAACATGATAAAATTACAGGTATAGAGTTAATACATGTTAAGAACTGGCTAAAATTGGGAGATGATGTTAAAGAACAGGTCTTATCTATCTATAAAGAGAACCCTGATATAGATATGTATGAACTAACAGAAAAAGTTAATGTTTTATACCAGATTAAAAATCTTCTAACATATCCAAAAATAAAGGAAAAAGTTGAAAATAATTCTTTAAGACTTCACGGTTGGTATTACATAATAGAGACAGGAGAGATAGAGTTTTATAACTCTGAAACTAACAAATTTGAACCTATTGTATAGCTTAAAAATTTCTTTTTATTTTTTAATTTTTTTGTTTCTAAACTTTATTGTATAATCCTAAAAAAAGTTAATGGTTGAAAGATGGATAGAATAAGGGAAAGGTTAGGATTACCAAACTTACCAGAGATATACGTTGAAAGTAATATAAATCTGCTCCTCAGAAGAGCTAAAGAAAACAGAACAGTTGGTATAGAGGAGTATATCAACACTGGAGGATACTCTGCATTAGAAAAAGCCCTAAAGAGAATGACACCTGAAGACATACTGGTTTTAGTTGAGGAAAGCACGCTGAGAGGTAGAGGAGGAGCTGGTTTCCCAACAGGTAGAAAGTGGCGATTTATTTTGATGAACCCTAAACCTAGATACTTAATCTGTAATGCTGATGAAAGCGAGCCGGGAACATTCAAAGATAGGATAATCATAGAGAGAGACCCTCATTTGCTTATAGAGGGAATGATAATAACAGGCTATACGATAGGGGCTGAAGAGGGGTATATATACATAAGGGGAGAGTATCCAGCAGGATACAAAATATTAGAATACGCTATAAATGAAGCAAGGGAACATGGTTTTCTAGGAAAAAATATTTTAGGAACAGATTTTTCATTTGATATAAAAGTTTATAGGGGAGCTGGAGCTTACATATGTGGAGAAGAAACTGCACTAATTGAAAGTTTAGAAGGGAAAAGGGGACATCCTAGACTAAAGCCACCTTATCCACCACAGTGGGGATTATACGGAAGACCTACAATTGTTAACAATGTGGAAACTCTTTCAAATATACCAATAATCGTCACATATGGAAGATACTTTATGAATATAGGACCTGTTGGTTTCTTTGGACCTAAACTCTTTCCAATAAGTGGGAAAGTTGAGAGACCGGGAGTTTACGAAAGCACAATGGATATTACATTAAGAGAACTTATAGAGATGGCTGGAGGTATAAAGGGAGGTAGGAAGTTTAAAGCGGTATTCTCTGGAGCTTTAGGAGTTTATGGAGAAAAGGATTTAGATATACCTATGGATTACTCACCTAAAGGTTTTGGAGGAACAGGAACAACAATTGTTTTAGATGAAACAGACTGTATTATAGACAGTCTTTTAGTTATAGCCAATTTCTTCCATCACGAAAGTTGTGGAAAATGCACTCCATGTAGAGTTGGGACATACGAACAGCTAAACATACTTAAAAAGTTTAAAGAGGGAACAGCTACAAGAAAAGATTTAGATTACTTAAAACACATTGCTAAAAACATTCCTATAGGCTCAATATGTGGTTTAGGTTATTCAGCACCACAGGCTATAGTTGACACATTGGAAAAATTCCATAAAGAATTTGAAGCCCACTTAGAAGGTAAATGTCCTGCTGGAGTATGTTTTAAATAAACTTTGGAGAGAGAAAATGAAAAAAAGGTTTGTATTGTTTATTATCTTTATTTTAATAACAATGAAAGACAATACTTATGGAAATGAAGATAATGAACTTGAAGATTTAAAAATTAAGATGATTGTTAATACTTTAGTTCCTCAATACGATGAATACAAAGAAAAAAAGATAGTAAAATTTTTCGACGCCTTTGGAATATATCCTTACAAGGAAAACTACTTTTTATTTTACACTTATGACACAGGCAAAACACCAGAAAGAAAAAGGCAAGAGGCAAAATTTCAATTAAGTTTTATGAAACCTATGCTCTACAACATCTTCGGTTTAAATGAGATATACGCCTTTGCCTACACCCAAAAGTCATTTTGGCAGATATACAGTTATTCATCTCCATTTAGAGAGACTAATTATGAACCTGAAGTGATGGTTCTTATCCCAGTAGAAAATAGCTATTTAAATGGTTTAAAAATCAGTCTAAATCATCAATCGAACGGACAACCTAAAGAGAAGTCTCGTTCTTGGAACAGGGTCATTTTAGAAACCTTTTACTCATTTGGAGATATAAGGGTTAACTTTCAACTTTGGTATAGAATACCTGAAAGGAAGCAAGATGATGATAATCCAGACATTCTTCACTACCTAGGAAATGGTCAGTTAGAAATTTATATACCTTATAACTCCCATCTCTTTAAATTCACATTGAGAAACAATCTAAAAAGTTCACACAATAGGGGTTCGTTTCAGTTTGATTGGTCTATCCCTGTAGGATACTTTAAAAACACATATATATACTTTCAATACTTCTCTGGATATGGAGAGAGCTTAATAGATTACAACAGACCTATTGATAAGTTTGGGGTTGGATTAATGTTAACAAGGTAAGGGGAAAATGTCTAAAGGAAATGTTCCTAAAGAGTTAATAGAGAAATTAAAAAGGGAGCAGTTAGAACTAGCTAAAAAGTTAAATCTTACAGACATTAAGCCTGTTTATGAGTATAGATACATAGCTGGTATAGACACAACTTTTTTAGATATATGGAAAAATCCAACTAAAGCTATTTCTTCAATTGTTGTTTTGGATATAAAGAGTAATTTTAAAGTTATTGAAAAGGTTTTTGCAGAAAAGATTATTGATTTTCCCTATATTCCAACTTTTTTAGCCTATAGGGAACTTCCTGTTATTTTAGAGGCTTATAAGAAGTTAAAAACTAAACCTGATATTTTTCTAATTGATGGAATGGGAATACTTCACCCTAGAAAGATGGGAATAGCTTCACATTTTGGAGTTATAACGAATACTGTTTCTGTAGGTTGTGGAAAGTCTAAACTTATTGGGGAGTTTAAAGAGCCTATAAATAGGAGATTTGCCTATAATCCTGTGTATGTTGATGGAGAGCATAGGGGCTATATTGTTAGAAGTAGGGTAAACTCTAAACCTATTTTCATATCTACAGGTAATAACATATCTTTAAAATCTGCTTTAAATATCACTCTTTTATCAATTACAAAGTATAGACTTCCTGAACCTATCAGACTGGCTCATAACTTTTTACAGGAATACAGAAGAAAACTTATAAAGGGGAATTAATTATTAATAATGATAACTATTTAGCTTTGCATTTTAAATAGAAATATATTTTCTGTGTAAATCCTTGATATAAGCTAACTTCTGAAAATATAACAGAAAATATATTTACATTACTAACGCCTTGATGCAAAATACTTGCATTTGCGGATATTCTGTTGTATATTACCAAGTGGAATAATAAAAAATTCTTTATTAAGAAAAAGGCTTATTTAAAGCCTCTATAGGCTACTTGACAATGGAATAAGCTAAATAATCATTATTCCTCTATAAAAATTTTTTAACGGGTTTTCCTTCCTTTATAGGAATTGAAACCGTTGTTTGTCCTTAATGCATTAGACAGAATGCCTTCCTGTTTTCCTTCCTTTATAGGAATTGAAACTAGAGCCTACCTGTGAGGTGCTGTTCTACGAAGACAGTTTTCCTTCCTTTATAGGAATTGAAACGCCATAGTAGTGGTCTAGGTAGATGCTGACTTTTTTGTTTTCCTTCCTTTATAGGAATTGAAACTTTAATACTAGCATATTAGCATTTAAGCTATGTTTAGTTTTCCTTACTTTATAGGAATAGATACCGAGTTATTAAAATAACGATACAAATAAGATTGTTGTTTCATTTTGATGATGAATTTTGAAAAAATTTTTTAGTTATACAAAATTAAATTAGAAAAATTCTTTGGTGAGTAAAAAATGGTAATAGCAGACAAAATATCAAAAGATTTAAATACATTGGCAGTTTTAAATAAACTATGGGAAAAATCCTTTGATAAAGAAAAAAGCAAAAGTGAAACTTAAGAATTCGTAAAAATCAATTTTAATAATAATTATCACAGTTCCAGTTTTATTTTCCCCTCTACATACTGATGTATTAAAAAGCTAATAAGTGTTTGATAAGGAATTCCTGTTTCTAAAGATTTTTTCTTAAGTTTTCTAATATCTGCTTCCGATAACCTTATTGATATAATCCTTTTCTTATATTTTTCTCTTACCGCATTTTTTAATTTTTCTTTCTCTTTGTTTACATCCTTAACTGGTTGCCACTCATCACTTTCTATTTCTTGGATTAATTCTTTTTCATTTATCATTTTTGCCACCTCTTAAATATTTTTTTGTATATTTTCTACTTGGAAAAATAGTTTTTAGGAAAATATTTCCTTCCTCATCTTCTACATAGGGAGCAACATAAGCATAGTTTTCTATCTCAACAATTAGTAGCTTCTGGTTTAGATATTTTTCTCTATTCGGATGTTCCAGTATATCAATAACTCTATCTTCTAATATTGCCAATTCAATATCTTCAAAAGAGATATTTCTTTCCTTCTTAAGCCATTCATTTTTTTCTCTATCCCATATAATCATATATATATTGTATATACTATGTATATCAATTGCAATTCATAGTTTCTTCATCTGTAATCGGACAGAAAATTAAGCGGGAAAAATCGTCTTGTAAACAAAATCTGAAAAAGCGAAATTACAAGGGCTAAAAATTTTTATAATTTCTTCTAACCATTGATATTTCTTAACTCTCTAAACTTTTTCCTCTATCTGATTACGGATGAGTAAAGGAATATGTTGACATAAAAATTGAATTTTGATAGATTTTTGACAGATAGGGTAGGAGAGAGAGAAATTTTAATGAGGATAAAATTAGTTTTATATTCAGAAAAAATTATAGACCTACCACTTCACTATAATCAAACAGTTCAAGGAATGCTTTATAAAAGTCTTCCCAAATTTTTATCAGACTTTTTACACGATGTAGGATTTTTTTATCAAAAAAGGAAATTTAAACTTTTCACATTTTCAAAAATCTTTTCTACAAAACAAAAAATAGAAAATAAAAGATTACTTATTAATCCACCTATAACGCTATACATATCTTCAGCTATTAACGATGTAGCTAAACAATGGGGAAGCAATTTTTTAAAAAAAGATATAATAAAACTTGGTAAAAATAATCTTTTCCTTGAGGAAATAGAGATAATGTCTAAACCGAAGATAAAAGAAGAAACTATTATAAAAACCCTATCACCGATAACAGTTTACAGAACAAAAGATAACAATGGAAAAAAATATACACAGTATTACAAACCTAATGAAAAAGAATTTAACGAACTTATAAAACTTAACATAAAAAGAAAATACGAAATAATAACGGGCAAAAAACTTGAAGACTTTCCATTTAGTATATTCCCTGTATCAGAATTTAAAGAAAACATAGAAAAATTTAAAAATGTATTTATAAAAGGAATAGAGGGAAAATTCAAAATAAAAACAGACCCAGAGATTTTAAGAACAATTTATGACGCAGGCATAGGAGCTAAAAACTCACTGGGCTTTGGAATGATTGAGGTAATAGGATGAATAGATAAAAACTTTAGAGGTTTTAAATGAAAGAGATAGAAAAAATAGCCCTTGCAGGTTTATTACATGATATAGGAAAGTTTTATCAAAGAGCAGAGAATAAAGATTGTGAGTATAATAAAGATGACTTTAAATATACCCATGCCTGTTTATCTTACCGGTGGATAATAGAACATAAAGAGATTTTACAAAAAGCATTTAATATAAATATTGAAGAGTTAGCTAATTTATCGGCAAAACATCATAATCCAGATAAGAGTAAAGATTTAGAAAAAATTTTACAAATAGCCGATTGGTTTTCTTCCGCAGAAAGGGAAAAGATTTTAGAAGATAAATTTGATTATCTTCATTCTGTATTTGAAAGAGTTTCTTTTAAAGAAGAGATAACAAAAGATATTAAATATTTTTCTTATTATAAGTTAAAACCCCTTTCATTAGATAAAGAAAGTATATTTCCTAAAACTGTTGAAGTTGAGATTAGTAATAACGAAATTACTTACTACAATCAGGAAAAATTAAAAAATTTTGGAAGTTATAAAATTTTATATGAAGAATTTGAAAAAGAATTAAAAAAGCTACAAAACTTTAAAGATACCCAAGCTCTTAATTTCATATATTACTTACTTCAAAAATATTTATGGTGTATTCCAGCTTCCACATTTGATATAAATAAAAAAAGTAGACATTACCCAGACATATCTTTATTTGACCATTCTAAAGTATTATCGGCAATTGCAACAAGTTTGTATGACTATTGGAAAACTAATTTGGATAATAAAAAAGCAATAGAACTTAACTATAACAAACTTAAAGAAGAAAGCTTTTTACTTCTTATAGAGGGAGATATTACAGGAATTCAAAAATTTATTTATAACATTAGTAAACCTCAAGAAATAGAAAAATTTTCAATAGCTAAAGCTTTAAGAGGTAAATCTTTTTTAGTGTCTTTAATTTCAGAATTATTAGCTAGATATATTTTAAAAGAGCTAAATTATCCAATTGTAAATGCCCTTTATATTGGTGGTGGTAAATTCCAACTTTTAGTAGCAAATACAAATAAGAATAGAAAAAAAATAGAAAATATTGAAAATCAAATAAATAATGTATTTTTTGAAAAATTCGGCGGAGAGTTAGGAATTGTTTTAGCTTATAAAAAGTTTTCAGGTGAATATTTAGAGGAAAAAGAAAAGAGTTTTGCAGATGTTATTGAAGATGTCCAAATACTGTTAGATAAAAAGAAAAAAAAGAAATTTAAAAATGAGATATTAAAAGAAATAAAAGATAAATCTTATCTCTGTCCTTCCTGTAAAACTGTTTCAGTTGAAGAAGAAAATCAATTATGTTCTATATGTGAAAATGCCAATAAAATAGGTGGTAAACTTCCAAAGGTTAAATATCTAGTCTTTGATTTAGATAATAAAAACATTCCAAAAGCAGATTTTGAGCTTGGAGATTTTGGAAAAGTTTATTTAGTTGAAGAAGAAAATATAAATAAATTTAAAGATTTTGATGAAATATTATTACTTAATGATACAAATTTAGAAATTAATAACGGTTTCAAATTTATAGGTAATATTGCTCCACTTATAACAGAAAATAATAAAAAATTTTTTGACGAAAATTTCACTGAAGAATTAAAAGAAGGAGAAGAATTTAGAGAAAAGAGTGTTATAGACTTTACAATCTTATCTAAACTAGCAGAGGGAGATAAAAAATTAGCAGTTTTTAGAGCAGATGTTGATAATCTAGGGCTAATTTTTAGTGATGGTTTAAAAAAGAAAAAGGAAACGGATACCCACAGATATACCATTTCTAGAATTGCAACTTTAAGTAGAATGCTTGATTTATTCTTTTCTGGTTATATTAACAAACTAGCGGAGGAGGTTTCACAAGATTTTATAAAAAAAATAGAAGGATTAAAAGAGCTAAACTCATTAATTTATATAGTTTACTCTGGTGGAGACGATTTATTCGTTATAGCTCCTTACAATGTGATTTTAGAGTTTGCTTTAAGATTAAGAAAAGATTTTTATGAATTTACGGCAAAGAATTTAACCTTTGGAATGTCTGGAGGAATTTTCATAACACATCCAGCTTTACCCATCTATCTGTTAGCTAAATTTTCAGAAGATTTGGAAAGTAATTCTAAAAAAAGTTTTTATTTACGAGAAAGAAATAATAGAG
>QNZC01000063.1 GCA_003978565.1 Persephonella sp.
TTTTCTTCCAATTCTTCATCGCCAATTCTTACAGTATAAAACCCTTTCTTGTTTATTCCTCCTATTAAAGTTGCTTTTCCATCTTTCTTAGACATTCTCCATCTATTATATGCTAATTCTACACAATAGTTGCATCCTATACATTTTTCATAGTGCATCCTCACAATGCCGGTTCTTTTATCCTTATAAGTTGCTTCAACGGGGCAGGCACGCACACAAGGCGGATTGTTGCACTGCATACATAACATAGGTATAAATTCTCTTTGTCCTGAAGACCAAACCATAAAAGGAATTTCTCTATTATTTATTTCTATTACTAATCTTTTTTTTAAAAATTTTTTTGAAATCTTTAATTTTCCTTTATAAAATAAATTCCTATCTAAAAGAAAAACGAACGGTTTTATACTTTTTGATATAAATAATTCTTTTTGAAATTGTAAATCAAATTCAACAAATTTCCTTAAATTTTCACTGAATTTTTTTAATACGTAAGGGTCAAAAACATTATAACTATCAAATGATTTAGGCCATCCATTTTCTATAGTTAAAACCCTTTGAGCTGGAATATAATATACAGTTTCTATAAAATTTATGGAATTTTTTTCACCTGTTCCAAATTCCTCTCGAAAAAAGACTATATCTCGTTTGACTTTTTCCAAATCAATTTTCTTTAATATAGAAAAACTTACAAACAATTTTCTATTTATATATATTTTAGTATTATCTTTCCATAATATATCTGTTCCTTCACCAAAATATATGTTAGAAAATTCTTCTATATTATTCCATTCATAGCCTTTCTCTACTAATGTTGATGCTATTGCAAAATCATCTTTTATTAATTTTATCAACTCTAAAACTAAAGTTTTTCCTGTTGCTTGAGGTCCAACAAAAACAGTTAAGTCCCCAAAATTTATGTTTCCCTTTTTAATTCTTCCGAAGTTTTTAATTTTAAGATTTTTCATAAATAACCTCTAATCATAAATTTATTTCTAACAGCAGCTAACAGAACAGCTTCACAAACTATCTGCCCGTCAACCTTTGCAACACCTTTAATTTTTCCCATAGCTTTTTTTATGTTAATTCCCTCTATTTCATAGACTATCTGGTCTCCCGGAACAACTGGTTTTCTAAACTTTGCATTCTCTATACCAGCAAATAACACAGTGTAGTTTTCATCCTGTCCAACATTTGCCTTCTTCATCATCATGTAAGCTCCTGCCTGTGCCATTCCCTCTATAATTAACACTCCCGGCATTACTGGTAAATCTGGGAAATGACCTTGAAAGAAATATTCGTTAACACTAACATTTTTTATTGCCTTAACCTTTAAATTTTCTAAATCTAACTCTATAATTCTATCTATCATTAAAAATGGGTATCTATGGGGTAATACTTTCTTTATTTCTTCCACATCAATGTAATCTTGCTTTATCATTCTAAACCTCCATAAACAACAATAAAATTTCTTCACAACTTATTATAAATCAATAAAAACTTCCATTATAATAATATGTGTGTTTAATATAGGTTCACCATTTATAAATTACCTACTCTTTAGGGATATTTAGATAAAATTTCAGGTAAGGATAGAGTATATATATTACTTTTAAGTAAACAAAACAGAAGGTTTATAAGAGTAATTAGCAATATAATAAAATCTCTAATTAGATATAAGGATAGTAGTTATTCTTATGTTAAATATAAATTTAAAGATAGTTAGTATTAAAAAATGAATATTAGGATATATGGAAATGAATGTAAATAGAGGAAAGTTTATAGTCTTTGAGGGAATAGATGGTTCAGGAAAAACTACACAAGCTAAAAAGTTATATGAATATTTAAAGGAAAAAGGTTTAAAAACCGTTTTAACAAAAGAGCCGGGAGGAACGGATATAGGAAAGGAAATAAGAAAAATTTTATTAAACAAGGATTATAACATTCCACCAATAGCTGAACTTTTACTTTATGAAGCAGATAGAAATATACATATTTCAACTTTCGTTAAACCTAAATTACATAACGGATATGTCGTAATATCTGATAGATATATATACTCAACTTTAGCTTATCAATCATTTGGTAGAGGTATAGATAGAAATGTAGTTGACTATCTTAACAGTTTAGCAACAGAAGATTTAAAGCCTGATATTGTTTTTCTCTTAGATATTCCAGTGGAAGAAGGGCTAAATAGAATAGGAAAGATTAGAGATAAGGACAGAATAGAAAAGGAAGATATTAACTTTCATTTAAAATTAAGGGAAGGATTTTTAAAGTTAGCTGAGGAAAACAGAGATATTTTTTGTATTATAGATGGAACAGAAAATATAAACAGTATTTTTGATAAAATTCTAAATATACTAAAGGAAAGGAAATTAATTTAACCGTGTAAAGGTTGCAAAAATGAGTAGAAATGATTATATTTTTAGTGAACTAACTAACTGGGAGGCTCACCCTCCCGAAACTAACTATTTGGGGAGCTCACCTCCCCGTCAACTATTGAAATTAAATTATGCTATTTATTTAGATTTTGATAATATTTATAATGGTTTGTTAGATATCCTTAATATAAAGGCAAAACCAAAAAATAAAGATGAAAAACCTACAGATTTTCAAATTTATATATTCAGAGAAGTTCTTAAATGTTTGATTAGTAGTTTATCTATTGTTTTTCCTGAAAGAGCTAAGTATATAAAAGCTTTTGCTGAGTATGAAAATTTACCTCACAAGGGTAGATTTAATCCCAATATACCGTCATTTCTATATAATCTAGGAGTAAAACCTGTTAATCCATTTGTTGCATACTCAAGAAATTCGGGGAAGGAAAATAAAAACGCTTCTGATATAGCACTTTCTTTAGAAGTTGTCAGTGATATTCTAATAAAGAAAAATCCTATAGATTTAATAATTATTGCCTCTGGAGATATTGATTTATATCCCTTAGTCTCTTGGATTAGAGAATATACAGATAAAGAAGTTTTTATAGCTTCTTTTGAAAATCGGCTAAATAATATTTATAAAGAAGTTTTAGATTTTTTTGCAATAGAAAAGAATAAATTCATAACATCAACTGGTAATATAGGAAAAGAAGAAGTGTTTAAATATTTAATATTTTTAGAAAAAACAGTTAAATTATGTTTTAAAGATATAGTTTTATCTGTTATAAGGAATAATATAAAATTCGGTTTAGATGAAAAATCTTTAAAGTGGCTTCAATCAAATATTAACAAACTTATTTTATCAAGAAAAATTAAGTTATATAGTAAGGAAAAAGACATTTTATCTGAATTTTTGAAAAAAGATTTTAAAGAATTTAAAAAAGAAAAAAATACAAATAAGAAAGAAATTAATCTTTGTGAAAAATTTAAAGAAAAATTAATAAAAGGTTTAAAAAATTGGCTAAAATCTCACAATGAAGCAACAACAGGTCTAATAATGAAAAGTTGGTTTCCTAAATGGAAAATAGATATATCGGAAGATGAAGCTAACAAATGTTTAGAAAGTATTATAAAGGATATAGAAAAATATAATTTTGAATTTGAAAGAGATACGCAGGATAGCTTAGTTATAGGAAAGTTTAGACTAAAAAATTAATTAAAGGTAAAATTAAGTTATTGACAATTTGTCTATTGAGCTAAAAGATATTATGAAAGTAATCGGTCATAGCAGAGAAAAAGAGTTAATAAAGAAGTATTTAGATAAAAATTATCTAGCTTACTCATTTCTTTTTGAAGGTAGGGACTGTATAGGGAAGAAGGCAGTAGCTTTACAAACTGCAAAATCCTTTCTATGTGAAACAGAGTATAATCTCGGTTGTGGAGAGTGTCAAAGCTGTAAACTTGTAGAAAATACAATCTTATCCATTTATGAGGATAAAAAGGACATTACAACTCATCCTTTCATAAAGATTGTATCTCCAGAAAATAATAAAGAGATAAAAATAGACCAGATAAGAGATATTATTCAGTTTTTAAAACTTAAGTCTAAGACAGGTAAAGTTGTCATTATTGAAAATGCTGAAAAGATGAATATAGAGGCTTCAAACAGTCTTTTAAAAACATTAGAAGAACCACCAGAGAAAACCTTAATAATCTTAACAACCTCTAACATCACTAAACTTTTACCTACAATAGTATCAAGAACCTTAAAGGTAAAGTTTTCACTGTTAACAGATGAGGAAGTAAAGGAGATTTTAAAAATTAAAGGAGCTGTTAAAAAGAATATTGATATGGATATTTTAGTAAGTTTAGCTGAAGGTAGCTTATGTCTTCCAGAGAAAATATTAAAAAATCAGGCTCTATTTAACTATGCTAAAGATTTCTTTAATTTGCTTATTTCAAAAGTTAATCATATAGAGGGGATTATTAGACTTGCTGAGCTGATAGATAAACTTGAATATGAGGATATAAAGGTTATATTAACTATTCTTGACAGGTATATATACAGAAAAACTTTAAAAGGTAAAATTTCAACTGAACTTTATGAAAGATTTATATCAGAAAGTAAACTGTTAGATAGAGCAATATCTAAGGGTGTTAAAAAGAAATTGGCTTTTGAGGGATTTTATTTTAAACTAGTTAGCTAGAACTTACTAATTTATATTTATAATAATAAAGGCAAGGGAGGTAAATTTGCTATGCAATCAGCACAGAGCTGTCAACAACCTTCATACTGGGAAACCCATAAATTCACAATTCTCCGTAATGCAGTTTATATAGTCGTTATACTAGCCTTAATAATTATCCCAACTTTCAAAATTGCAAAGATTGATTTAGCCCATAATGAGGCTTGGATATTTGGGGAAAAGGTATCCGTTGAGGACGGTTTAGCACCTGTAATATTTGCGGCAGGTTTCTTTGCAATTCTCGTTATTGTGATGAACCTTGTAAACGGTAGGGTATTCTGCGGTTGGATATGTCCCGGTGGTTTTGTGGCTGAGCTACAGGAAAACTTAAGAAGAAAATTTTTAGGTGTAAGAAGCTCTTCAGGACAGAAGATACTGTATTGGGTAATAACATTAATAATTTCTATACTTTTCACACTTCTATTTTTTAATTGGGTTACAGATTTAAGGGTGTTTTTCTACTATACAAATCCCACCTTTGCTGGAATGTGGTTTACATTCTTGGCTACATTGGGAATTGTTTATTTTGAGCTATTTATAGGTAAAAGATGGTGTAGAACTTTCTGTCCAACAGGCATTTATCAAAAGATAACCCCTTATCACCATAAATTTAAACCAACAATGAAACCTCAATTTAATTTAAAAGACTGTGGACATTGTAGAGAATGTATAAAGAACTGTCCAATGGCATTAGACCCTAGAAGAATGGCCTATATAAACGATTTTTATAAGGGAATTCAGGCTTGTATAGTTTGTGGAAATTGTGTTGATACATGTAGACAGGTTAGATTACCAGAATGTAAGGAAGAACTTATGACTTGGGTTCAAGAACTGCCACCAAGGGACCCATCTTTCATATCAGGAAAAACACATTAAGCCTCTCCCTCCTATTCCTACACTTTTTCTTTTTTTTATAATCTTTTTCTATATTTTTAACAACAAAATTGACTTTTTCTAATACTTTCTGTAGGTTATATTGTAAGGGATTAATAAATTTATGGAGGTAAGAGAAGATGGAAATGACTTACGGAGGAGTTCCTATAGCAGAAAAAATATTATTAGTTTTAATGTTAGCTATGTTGTTAGTTTTATGGGGAACAATTATGTATAAGATGGGAACTAAAGACAAATAATTATTAAGGAGAAATTTATGGAAGAACAGAATTTTGATGAAAGAAATCCATTTGAGCTGAAAGCTTATCCGTTTGCTATAGTTGGATTTTTTATTACTGATAAAGCTCCACAGGATAGCTTTAGAGAAGAATTATCAGTTGAAGAAATGGAAGAAATTCAAAGTTTAATTAAGAAGTATATTTTTAAAGAAGGAACAGATATTGTTATAGCTCCTTTTATAGTTCCACCTGACCAAGTTGATGAAACTTTAAGACAACTTGCAGAACAAGTATTTAGAGGAGAAAACGAGGAGTAGAGGATGGTAAAAGTTATTATATCTGGTATTTTAGGGAGAATGGGAAGAAAAATAACAGAACTTTCTTACAATGACCCTAATGTTGAGATTGTTGCAGGTTTGGAAAACCCAGACTGTGCCCACTTTCACAATAATGTTAAAGAGATATTAAATGTTGAGGATTTAGATGCTCCTATTACTACAGACTTATCTGAAGTTATAGACAGAGCAGATGTTATTATAGACTTTGCAAACAATACTGAAGCAGTTCTTGGACACACAAGGTTAGCAGTTGCAAATAAAAAGGCAATGGTTATAGGAACAACTGGTTTTAGTGAAAGTGAGTTAAAGGAGATAGAGGAGCTATCTAAAGAAATTCCTATTGTTTTAGCTCCAAATATGAGTATCGGTGTAAATCTTCTATTTAAGCTTGTAAAGGAAACGGCTAAAGCCTTAAAAGGCAAAGGTTTTGATATAGAAGTTGTGGAAATGCACCACAGATTTAAGAAAGATGCTCCATCTGGAACTGCAGTAAAGATTGTTGATATTTTGAAAGAGGAAACAGGAATAAAGAATGTTGTTTATGGAAGGGAAGGTGTTTATGAAGGTGGAAGACCTGCCGATGAGATAGCTGTTTTCTCATTAAGGGGCGGTGATGTTGTTGGAGAGCACACTGTAGTATTTGCAGGATTAGGGGAGAGAATAGAGCTTACACATAAAGCATCATCTAGAGATATTTTTGCAAGGGGAGCTATTGAAGCGGCTAAATGGATAAAGGATAAACCTGCAGGTTTATATGATATGCAGGATGTTTTAGGCTTAAAGTAAGTTTCTGTTTTTTCTTAATTCTCTTTAATTTTTTCTAGTAGCATTTTCATTGCTTATCAATTTATATTTACAATCAATTTAAATCAGAAGGTAAAATAAAAGGACTATAAAAGCCAATATTACTACAAATACAAAAAGCCAGAATAACCATACGAAGAAAAGAACAAATAGATTTTCTATTGAAAATGTGAAACTGTTATAACTGTAGAAAGTGAGTATTAGAATAACAACATTTAACGAAATAAAAATAATTAAAGCTGTCTTTTCTTTTATCTTTATCTTCAATTTCTTAATATTCCGATGTTTCAGTTTTTCTTAAATATAAATTTAATCCTATATTTTAAATTCTTCAGACAAAACTTTTTTATCCTTCATTTTCATTTTTCCCACTTATCTAATTTTTCAATAATCTCATCTAAAGGTTCAGGTAAACTTTCCAGAGATATATCAACAACATTATTAGTTCTAGGATGTTTAAAAGCCAATCTGTAAGACACTAAAGCGTGATAATCAAGCTTATCAGAAAGCTCCTTTGCTAATTTACTTCCCAATAAACTTTTTTTAAAGCCGTAAACCTTGTCGTTTAAAAGTGGATGTCCTAAAGCAGAAAAATGCACCCTAATTTGATGAGTTCTTCCTGTATGCAACTTTATATCAACTAAACTTAAATTAGATTTCTCCCATTTTTTCTCTAACCAATACTCAGTAATAGCCTTTCTAGGTTTATTGGTGTTAATTCCCATTTTTTTTCTATCATTAACAGACCTACCTATAGGCAGATTGATAATATCATGCTCCTTCTGTGGAATACCTACCACTATAGCTTTATACTTCTTCTCTACTTCCCTGTTTTGAAACTGTTTTTGTAATTCTTTGTGGGCGAAATCTGTTTTGGCAATAACCATTAGTCCGGCAGTTTCTTTATCTAATCTGTGAACTATACCAGCTCTAAATTTTCCTCCAAACTCAGAGAGATTTTTAAAATGATATAAAAGGGCATTAACTAATGTTCCTTTCTCATAACTCGGTGAAGGATGGACAACCATATGGGGAGGTTTATAAATTACGGCTAAATCATTATCTTCATAAAATACCTTTAAAGGTATATTTTCAGGTTCAAGTTTAATTTCAGGGGAAGGAGGGATAAATAGAGTTATCTTTTCTCCTTCCTTTAACTTCTTTGAAGGTTTGGTTATAACTCTGTCTTCTATAAATACATAGCCATCTTTAATTAATTTTTGATAATAGTTTCTTGAGTATTCAGGATATACAGACTGTAAAAAATAATCAATTCTCTTTCCTTTAAACTCCTCATCAACCTCAAAATTTAAAACCTCTTCAAAAGCCTTCTGAAAATCTATTACTCCCATTAAAGTTTTAGCTCTTCTAAAGCTTTTTCTAAATCTCCACCATTTTTCAATATCTCAACTAGCTTATGTTCGTCAAACTCTTTAGAAACAACTTTTTTATCCTTTATATCATATATGAAAAAGATTTCATCTCCATAACTTCCAACTATATATCTCTCTGATTTACCAAGTAATGCACCTGCCAAAACGGAAGACTTAAAATTATCTGTAAGCTTTTCATTTGTTTCTATACTGTAGAGAGCATACTTACCGTTTTCCTTTCCCCAGTAATATTTACTTTCTCCAGTTAATGCTCCCCTATCTCTGATTTTCTGAAACCATTTTGTTTTTCTTCCATCTAGACTGAATAGAGCTTCCATTTTATCTTTTTCTGCCCTAAAGTATTCGGAACTCCCCCTTACTAATCCAAGTGGACTAATCCAATCAAAGAAATCAGTTAATCTTCTTCCATCTCTCCCTGAAAATATAGCCCACTTCACAGTTGTTAAATAAACAAGAGGATTATCTTTGTCCTTTATAGTTTTCTCTGTTGCTATAAAGTATTCACTGTCTCCTTTTATATATCCCTCATTGAAAACCCATCCAAAATCTCTTTCTTCTCCATTCTCCAACTTAACAAAAACTCTAAAATTCCTTTCATATATAATCATCTTCACCTCTTACCAAATCTTAAAATTTAAATTTTAATAAGAAAGCATTAAAAATTTTTCTCTATAATGAGCTTAATCAGATAAAGATTTGGTAAGATTTATACTTAAGAATGATTGTTCAATTATAAGGCTATTTCATCTTGACTATTTTTCTTAATAAGATTACAGTTAAATTTGGAGTTATTTTTGAAAAAATAAGAGGAATAAGGAAAATGGATAAAAAAATAATAGAGCAACTTTTAAAATTACAGGAAACAGATAAAAGAATATATCAACTTGAAAAAAAGGTTTCACAGTATCCTACAGAAGTGATGGAATTAGAAGAACAGAAAAAGGAAGAGTTAAAAAAACTTGACAGTATAAAGAAAGAGTTAAAGAAACTTAACTCTGAAAAGAAAGATAAAGAGTTAGATATACAGGAGAAAAGAGAGAAGATACAGAAGATAGAGATAAGCTTAAACAATGTAAAAACAAATCGTGAATATAGAGAACTTTTGAGACAGAAGGCTATTTTAGAGAAAGAAATTCTAAATATAGAAGATAAGATACTGGAAATAATGGAAAAATTGGAGAATTTAGAGAATGAAAAAGACAGTTTGGAAAAGGAGATTAATGAAAAATTAAGGGAAATTGACGAGGAGATTGAAAAGAAAAATTCAGCTTTAGAAAAATCAAAGAGAGAGTTGGAAGATTTAAAGAGCTTAAGGGAAAATCTAGCTAAAGAAATAGACCCTCAATTTATATCTAAATATGAATTGATAAGAAGTAAAGTAAGTGATGGTTTAGTTATTGCCATGATTGATGATAATAATGATGTATGTCCAGCATGTTTTATAGTTTTACCTCCTAGACTTTATAGTGATATTTTAAAAAATCCAGAAAAACTTTTTATCTGTCCAAACTGTGGTAGATTTCTATGCTCTAAGGAAAATGTTTAAAGGTTAGAAGGAATGGCGACTGTTGTTATACCTGCACGGGAAAAATCCTCTAGACTACCTAACAAACTTTTGATAGAGGTAAATGGTAAACCTATAATAAAATGGACTGTTGAAAACTGTTTAAATGTTAAAAATATAGATAGAGTTATAGTCGCAACTGATAGTGAAAGAATAAAGGAAGCTTTAAAGAACCTAGACATTGATATATTTATCACCCCTGAAAATATAAAAAGTGGCTCTGATAGAATAGCCTATGTTTTAAAGTATATAGAGGATGAGGATATTATAAATGTTCAAGGAGATGAACCTTTAGTAAATGTTGAAGATATAGAAAATTTAGCAAATGTTTTAAAGAATGAGGATATTACAACATTAGCCTATCCTATAGATAAGGAAGAAGACTTTAAAAATCCCAATATAGTTAAAGTAGTTTTAGATAAGGACAACTACGCCCTCTACTTTTCTAGAAGTCCAATTCCTTTCCCAAGAGATATTTCCTTTAATGAGATTAAGAAAAGCATAAAGGTATATAAACATATAGGTATTTATGGATATAAAAAGGAGATACTCTATAAGTTTTCTTATGAGCTGGAACCTTCTCCTATAGAGGAAGTGGAAAAACTGGAGCAGTTAAGATTTTTATACAACGGATATAAAATAAAAGTTGTTGAGGCAAAAGAGGAAACAGTTGGGATTGATACAGAGGAAGATTTAAGAAAATTTAAACTTCTATTAAATCAAGGGAAGTTTTAGTTAATACCTCTCCTTTATCCTTTTTACATAAAACAACATTTTCTAATCTAACTCCACCTAATCCCTTTATATATATCCCCGGTTCTATAGTGAAAATCAT
The DNA here is from genome assembly GCA_003978565.1 of Persephonella sp. Lineage (GTDB taxonomy): Bacteria > Aquificota > Aquificia > Aquificales > Hydrogenothermaceae > QNZC01. The sequence continues at coordinate 10,672 of QNZC01000063.1, forward strand.
CCCTTCCTTTAAAACTGTGTCAGATTTGTAGGATATTCTAGGAAATTCATGTATATCTATACCTATTCCGTGTCCTGTAGAGTGGATAAAGTAATCTCCGTATCCATACCTTTTTATTAACTCTCTAGCTTTTAAATCAACCTCTCTGGCTGTAATACCCTCCTTTACAATGTTTGTAGCTTCAATATTTGCCTCTTTTACTATTTCATAAATATCCCTTAACTTTTGTGCCTTACGGCTTAAACCATAGGTTTGTGAAACATTACCAATAAAAATTGTCCTAGTGAAGTCTGAACAGTAGCCTTTATACTTCATACCCATGTCTATAAGTAAAGGAGCACCTCTTTTTATTTCAATGTCTGATGTTTGATAGTGTGGTATTGCAGAATTTTCACCAAAGGCAACAATTGCAGGAAAACTTTCTCCCTCTCCCTTTTTCAGAAATATTTGATTTACAATTTCCCTTCTAACATCTAACTCTGTAGAAAAACTATTTATATTGTTCACAATATAGTTAAAAATCTCATCAGTTTTCTCTACTGCCTCTTTGATTGTGTTTATCTCTTCCCCTGTTTTTATAGCTCTAATCTCATCTAAAAAGCCAGCATATCCAATAAGTTTTTTATCTAAATCTGAATTACTGGTAAGATTTTCATAAAAAGAAATTGTGTTTTTATCCTTTTCAAATCCTATTCTATTACCACCTAAAGATATTAGATTGTCTTTTATATCATTTAATCCTTCAATCAGGATAACTTCCCAATCTTTTAATTTTTTTTTAGCTCCCAAATAGTATCTGTTATCTGTAAAAAAGTATCTATTTTTTTCAGTTAATAAAACAAATGCATTTGTAGAACTGAAGCCAGTTAGATAGAAAACATTAGAATGTGAGCTAAAGAAAAAGGAAGAAAGGTTTTCAGCTTTTATTTTATTTATAACTTTCCCTATCTTTTCCATTTCTAACCCTTTACAAGCTTAAAACATCTAACTCTTTATACTTTTTCTGTCCTTCCTCAAAAATATCTCCGCCATAAATATCATTTGCAACTATTACAGGGAAATCTTTAACTGTAAGTTTTCTTATAGCCTCTGTTCCTAAATCTTCATATGCAATCATCTCAACTTCTACAATATGTTTAGACAGTAAAGCGGCTAATCCTCCAAATGCGGCAAAGTATACCGCTTTATACTTTTTTAATGCCTCTTTAACTTCCTTACCTCTCCATCCTTTACCAATTGTTCCCTTTAAACCTAACTCTAAAAGTTTAGGGGTGTATTTATCCACTCTGTAGGCTGTAGTCGGACCAGCTGAACCTATAACCTGCCCCGGTTTTGGTGGAGTAGGACCTACATAATATATAACCTGTCCCTTTATATCAAATGGTAGTTTCCCAGTTTTCTCATAGTCTTCTAACATTCTTTTGTGAGCTGCATCCCTAGCTGTATATATAACTCCATTAAGTAAAACCCTATCTCCAACTTTTAAATTTTCTAGTATCTCATCTGTTAAAGGTGTGTTAATTCTCTTTACATTTTCCATTATTTAAACTCCATACATTTAGGATTTTTAAATAATTATATATTGAAATTTAACAATAAATCCTAAATTTTTT
>QNZC01000039.1 GCA_003978565.1 Persephonella sp.
AAATTTTTTGTTTATAATACTGAAGAAATAAAGATCAAAAATACTAATTTTAAGAAATTTATAGATGAAAATGAAAGTATATTAGAACCTATCCTAATTCTCAATGCTCCAAGCTTAAAAGAAAAACAGATAAAGAATTTTAGTCTATTAAAAACATATTTATATGCATTTGAGAAAGATTTAAAAAAATCCAATGTTTTAATAATTTGGGGTCAATCATTGGAAAATGACCCTCATATAAAGGAAATAATAGAGAGAAAGTTTATAAATAATAATGAAATAATAGATAAAAAACTTATAATTATAGACATAAATGAAAATCACTATTTTCTAAGTAATACTGACAGAAGAATAAGTATAGAATTTATCAATCCGCAAGAAAAAGGTTTTATAGAAATCCTAAGGGAGATTTTAAATTAAATGATTAATTAACAAAAACAACTCATACCTTCAGAATTTATAGGAGTTTTGAAAAGTAGATTTTTTGATTTAAGAAAAAGAAGACAGAAAATATAACTACAAAAGAAAACAGTTAATATAATTGTTTAATCTTCTTTTTCTTCTAACTTATCATAAACCTCTTTAATTTTTTCTACCAATTTATCTAAACCCTTTTTTATTGCCAATGATATAGCTACAAAAGGGTATCCTTTTCCACTAAAGTATTTTTCCAGTTCAGTTATTAAACTTTTATCAGAAAGAACATCTATCTTATTACCAACTACTATTTGAGGTTTATTTAAAAGTTCTGGAGAATACTCCTTTAACTCATTATTAATAATATTGAAAGCCTCTATAGGCTCTCTCTCTCTAAAATCAGATATATCTATCATATGTATTAAAGCCTTAGTCCTTTCAATATGTCTTAAAAACTCATGACCTAATCCCTGCCCTTTAGAAGCTCCCTCTATTAAACCGGGTATATCTGCTAAAACCACAGATTTACCATAATCTAACTGTAAAACGCCTAAAACTGGGCTTAATGTAGTAAATGGATAATCTGCTATTTTAGGCTTTGCACTTGAAAGAGTTGAAATTAATGTAGATTTCCCAGCATTTGGAAACCCTATAATCCCTATATCAGCTAAAAGTTTAAGCTCCAGCTCTATCCATTTCTCCTCTCCCTTTTCCCCTTCCTCAGCAAAATCAGGAGCTTGTCTAGTGGGAGTTTTAAAAGCAGAGTTTCCACGTCCTCCTCTGCCACCTTTAGCAACAACTACAGTTTGAACATCTTTTACCAAATCAGCTATTACTTCCCCTGTTTCTACATCTCTAACAACCGTTCCAACAGGCACTTTTATTATTAAATCTCTTCCATTTTTCCCATGTCTATTATTACCTGAACCATTCTTTCCCCTTTCAGCTTTAAAATGTCTCTTATATTTAAAATCCATTAAAGTTGTTAATCTTTTATCAGCTTCCAGTATAACATCTCCACCTTTTCCACCATTTCCCCCAGCGGGACCACCTAACGGAACATACTTTTCCCTTCTGAAAGCAACACAACCGTTTCCACCATCTCCAGCTTTTACATAGATTTTAGCTTTATCTAAAAATTTCATTCCATTTCCTCTTATTTTCTTTTTTTTGCGAAGAATAAATATATATCAGCTTTAAATTTTATCAAACTATTTATAATTTTTATAATAACAATTTAATCATATTTTACTCTAATGTATTGTGTAAAAACTCCTTTACAATGAGAGCTAGTTTTGATATATCAGCACCTTCATAAATTATTTCAAAGATTAAGGTAAAAAGAAACACAGACAACATACTAAAGAAAACTAAACTTTGAATAAACATTCCTGTATGAAAATTTCTCTTTAAAACTGCCTCTTTAGGGTTAAATGGATTGTAAAAAACTTTAACCTTCTTTCCTACAGGATATTTATCAACTAATCTTTTTATAGTTTGATAATCAGAGGCTAAATCTGTTAAAAACAGTCTATCAGAAATAAACTCTTTATCTTTAACTTTATATTTATATTTAATAACTGGATAGTAGTAATCATATGCAACTATTTTTTCATTTTTCTTAACTTCAGACTGAATTATTTCACCTTCGATTTTTCTCCATAGATAAACCCTTATTAATCTGTAGAACAGGAATAAAGTTATCAATCCTAATAGAAATACCCAAAAACCAAAAGGTAAAAATAAGAACTTGCTCCCCGCCATAATGCCACTTAATATTTGATTTATTAAACACTTTGATTTTATTATAAAGACTATAAATTTTTAATGATACAATCTTATTTGAGAGGCTAAAAGATGATGGAGGAGGAAGACAGAAAAAAAAAGAAAAATCCATTTCCTATAATAGTTCTTCTTACATTACTTATGACTTTGCCATTCATAGCTTTTTTAATGGACAAACTTCTGTTAAAGTTAAATAATTCAATTTTATTTTTTGCCGAAATAATGATTATAGTAATGGGTGTGTCGTCAGGTCTATTAATTTATTTTTTCTTTTTAAGAAAATAAACATAGGAGGTTAGATATGAAAAAACTTTTATTAGTAATACCATTGGGAGCAGTAATTTTTACTAGCTGTGCTAATACAAATAAGGATATAGTCCTTTTAAACAAAAGAATTTGGCAGATAAAGAAAGATATAAGAAAACTAAAACAAGAATACAGGGGAATAAAATCAGATTTGCAGGAGTTATCATCTAGAACTGATAATGTTTCACAGATAGCCTCACAGAACTCTGTAGAAATTGAAAAATTAAAACTAAAAATAAATTCCCTTTCCTCAAAAAGGAACTATACATCTTTACCACCTGTATCAACAGTGGCATCAGAACCTACTACTCCAAACACCACTAGAGAAGAAGTCATGACTTTAAGTGATGAAGAGTTATACAGACAGGCTCTTGATGCTTACAGACAACAGGATTTTGATAGAGCAAGAAGACTATTTTTAGAATTGGTGGAAAAGTATCCATACTCAAAATTTTACGATAATGCTCTATTTTGGGTAGGTCAGACCTACTACAGAGAAGGTAAGTTTGATAAAGCAGTAGAATACTTTGACAGAATAATTAATGAGTGTGATGCTGGAACAGCCCCAGACTGTAATAAAATGGCTATGGCATTATTAAAAAAGGCATACTCCTTAATTTATCTTGGGGAAAAGGATAAAGCTAGAGAAATTTTAGATAGAATTATAAGAGAGTTTCCTGACAGTGATGCTTACGATTTAGCTAAAAGAAAATTAGAAACTCTTAACTACTAAAGAAGTCTTAAGAATAATGAAAGCACAGAATTTATTAAAAGTGCCCACCCATGTTTCCATTATTATGGATGGAAATGGTAGATGGGCAAAGAGGCGTGGACTACCTAGATACGAAGGTCATAAGGAAGGAGCAAAGGCTTTAGAGAAGATTTTGACCTTTGCTTCAGATTTGGGTATTCAGTGGCTTTCCGTTTTTGCCTTTTCTACAGAAAACTGGAAAAGACCAAAAGAGGAGATAGAAGTAATAATGTCTCTTCTTGTTGAGTATATAAACACCAAACTAGATAAACTTTTAGAGAAAAATATAAGACTTAGATTTATGGGTAGATTAAATCAACTTTCTGATGAGACTTTACAGAGTATAAAGGAAGGAGAAGAGGCAACTAAAGAGTGTAATGGAATGAACTTTGTTATTACTTTAAACTACAGTGGAAGGGCTGAAATAATTGATGCGATAAATAAGATTTTAAAAGATAAAAAAGAGAGTATATCTATAGATGAATTTAAAAACTATCTATACATACCTGAAATGCCTGAACCTGACCTATTAATAAGAACAAGTGGAGAGTTAAGAATATCTAACTATATGTTATGGGAGTTAGCATATACAGAGTTATACTTTACAGATGTTTTATGGCCTGATTTTAATGAAGAGGAGTTTTTAAAGGCTTTATACTCTTACCAGTTTAGGGAAAGAAGATTTGGTAGTGTTTAGGAGAGAGATATGGCTATAAAAACACCATTTGTGGCTGTAGATGGAATAATAAAACTTTTTGATGAGAAATCAAATTTTAAAGGAATTGTATTGATAGAGAGGAAAAACGAACCACGGGGTTTAGCTTTACCGGGAGGATTTGTTGACGTTGGGGAAAGTGTTGAGGATGCTTTAAAACGGGAGATGAAGGAAGAAACAGATTTAGATGTGGAGATAATTAATTTATTGGGAGTTTACTCTGACCCGAAAAGAGACCCAAGATTTCATACTGTATCAGTTGTATTTACATGTAAGGCTTATGGAAATCCTAAGGCAAAAAGTGATGCTAAAGCTGTTAAAGTTTATAAATTGGAAGAGATACCATTTGATAAACTTGTCTTTGACCATAAGAAAATTATATTGGATTACATTAATAGATAAAAGGGATGGAATAACAATTAGATAAATAGTTAACAGTTCAAATATGAGAAATAAAAGAATGGTGAAATATCTTTCAAAAAATGAATTAAAGGCAGTTTTCCAACTTAAAAATAAACTTTTAAAGATGTCTCCATATGTAAAGCTTATTTTGTATGGTTCAAAAGCAAGAGGAGATTTTGATGAAGAAAGTGATGTAGATATTCTCGTTATATTTCCTAATCTTTCAAGTAAGATTAAACATAAAATAATGGATATAGCAACGGAAATAGAAATTAAATATGATGTTGTTTTTGGACTAATTATAATAGACAAAGACAAACTAGAAAACTCAAAAATTTTTAAATCTTCTATCTTTTTTAAGAATATAAAAAAGGAAGGCATAGTTATATGAATGAATATTTAAAAGAAATTTCTAAATACTGGATTGAAAAGTCTTATAGAACACTTGAGGTTGCAAAATATGATTTTGAGGGAAATTATTTAGAAGCGGTTTTAGATAGGTTATACTATGCGGCTTTTTATATAGTGTTAGCTTTTATAACATTAGAAGGTGAAAGGTTCAAAAAACATAGCGGAGTAAAATCTTTTTTCTTTAAAAAAGTAATTAAAGGAAGATTGATAGAAGAAAAATTTGGAAAAGTGTATAACAAGCTTTACTATATGAGAGAAGAGGCAGATTATACTCCCAATCCATCTTTTTCAAAAGAAGAAGTGAAAGAACTTTTAGTGGAAACAGAAGCTTTTATAAGGAAAATGGAAAGCTTAATAAAAACAAAACTTAAGAATAAAGAAAACTTTTAGAGGTTTTGATGTGAGTAAAGATTTTCTAACATTTTTAGGAACTGCCGGTGGAAGGGTTGCAGTTTTCAGACAGTTGAGATATTCAGGTGGTATGTGGTTAACTCTAGAGGGTATCAATATACTGATAGACCCGGGACCGGGCAGTCTAATAAGAATTTTTGAGTTTGGATTTGACCCTGAAGATATAAATATAATTGTCGTATCCCATAGACATTTAGACCATTCAGCCGATTTAAACACAGTTATAGAAGCATCTTCAAAAAGCACAAGTAAACCTATAGATATGCTAGTTGCTCCTAATGATGTAGTTTTTGGAGATGACCCAATACTATTAAAGTATTTACACAAGGGAGTAAAAAATTTCTGTATAGTTGATGAGAATAAAGAGTTTTCCTTTAAAGATATTAAAATTAGAGGAATTGTTAAACATATACATTCATACGCGGAAACCTTTGGATTAGAAATATCCAGTAAAAGTAAAAAAGTTGTTTACGTTCCATGTGGAAAATTTTATGAAAGGATGTTATACACTTATCCACATGGGGCAGATTTAGAGATTTTAAATACAACCTTTCCTAAAAACTCCTATCACTACAAACATTTATCTGCGGAAGATGTCAAAAAAATATTAAAAGTCCATAAACCTAAAAGGGCAGTGATAACTCATTTTAGCCCATATATTTTAAGGGAAAATCCTGAAAAAATAGCAGAGGAAATATATAGAGAAACATCAATTCCAACAGTAGCGGCAAAGGATGGAATGAAATTAGACTTCTAAAATATAGCACAGATAATTGATTGAGTAAATAAAAAAAGTTAATTTATTTTGTATAGTATCAAATCCGAGGATGAGTATGAAATTTAAGGAAACAGATTTACCCGGTATAGGAAAGAAATTTTCTATTATCACATCTGAAGATTATAAAGTTGCAATTATTGTCCACATTACAGGTAAGAGGGAAATGTTTATTTTTGAACCGGATGATTACGATGATGCTATATGTGATGTAGTTTTAAGTGAGGAAGAAGCAAATCAGTTAGCTTCAGTTTTAATGGGAGCTTTTTATAAACCAGAACAGGAAAATATAAAAGAAGTTTTAATTGAAAATTTGGCTATAGAATGGTTAAAAGTTCCAGAGAGTTCTACTTTAGTCGGAAAAAGTATAAAAGAGGAAAATATAAGAAGAAAAACAGGAATAACTATAATTGCCATAATAAAACAGAACAGGGAAACTATAATCAATCCTTCTCCAGATGTTAAATTAGAGGTTGGAGATACGATTGTGGTTGTTGGCTCAAGGGAGCAAGTAGAGAAATTTGTTAAAATGTATAATCTTAAATATTAGGGAGAAGAGAAATGGATATAAGGAAGTTATTAACAGAGAGTATAGATGTAAAAACAAAAATTCTTAACGATGAAAATCTAATAAATCGTATTCAAGAGACAGCTAATTTAATAATTGATACATATTTAAATGATAGGAAAGTTTTACTATGTGGTAATGGAGGAAGTGCGGCAGATGCTCAACATATAGCTGCTGAACTTTCAGGAAGATTTAAATTAGATAGGAAACCTCTTTTCGCTGAGGCTCTACATGTTAACAGCTCATTTTTGACTGCAGTATCCAACGATTACTCCTTTGATGTTGTTTACTCTAGGCTTTTAGAAGCATTTGGTAGAAAAGGAGATGTTCTAATTGCAATATCTACAAGTGGAAACTCAAAAAATGTGGTTAACGCTGTTAGTAAGGCTAAAGAGTTAGGAATATACACAGTTGGATTTACTGGAAAGTCTGGAGGAAAACTGAAAGATTTAGTAGATATACTTATAAATGTTCCAAGTGATAACACTCCAAGAATTCAGGAAGCACATATAACTATCGGTCATATAATCTGTGAAATTGTAGAGTTAAAATTATCTGAATTAAGAAAAATTTAGGATAATTTATGAGAGAGTTTTTTCTTTTCCTCTTACTATTACTTCTTTTTATTGAAAGTTGCTCTCTAAAGAAGGAAGAAGTAAAAATTATTTCAAAATCTAAATGTGATGAATTAGCATTTAAAATCAAAAACTCAAAACCTGACGATGATAAGTATAAAATCGCTGGAATAATAAGAGGAAAGGGTTTGTTATACGCCATATTTAGAGGTTATATAAACTCAAACTCTAAAATATCCTTTTATACTCCATTCGGAAAAAAAATTTACAGTATAGAGAGCTTAAATAAGGATATACTTTGTATTAAATCAAATAAAGATTTAATTTGTGCTGATAAAAATAAAGTTTTTAAAATTCTATTAAAAATTGATTTACCTAACTCGTTAAAACTAAAAGATTTAATACTAGGCAATTTTGACATAGCCGATACAAACAGTTATGTATGTGAAGATAACAAAATTATTTTTATTAATAAAGACAGAGAGTATATATACTCTACAGATGGAAAAATAGAAAATCTAAAGTTTGATAGATTTTTAATAAAGTATAATTGGGAAAATTCAAAAGAGTATCCAACTTTAATAAAAATTTATGAAAATGGAAAGTATAAGCTAAAATTAAAAATAAAAAGTCTTAAAAAGGTTAAATAGTATGCATTTTATAAAAATTTGTGGAATAACTGATACAGAACAGGTTAAAGAAATATCTAACTTACCTATAACACATATTGGAGTTATACATTTTGAAAAAAGTCCTAGACATTTAGAAATAGAGGAGATAAAAAAGATAAAGTCAAATATAAGCAATAATGTTAGACTAGTAGCTGTTGTTGTTAATCCTACAGAAAAAACTGTTAATGAGCTATTAAAGATTGTTGACACAATACAGTTTCACGGAGATGAGAGTATAAACTTTGTAAAAAAGTTTCCAAAGGAGAGAGTTATAAAGGCTTTTAGGGTGAAATCAACTGAAGATATAGATAAAATGAAACCTTTCTGGGAAGAAGATTATTTAGTTCTAATAGATGCCTATTCAGAAAATGCCTACGGAGGAACAGGTAAACAGATAAATGGAGAGTTAGCCAAATATATAGTTTCTCTGTATCCTAAAACTGTTTTGTCTGGAGGATTATCGGAGAAAAATATAAAGGAGCTAATAGAGTATATAAAACCTTATGGAGTTGACGCATCTTCTAAACTTGAGATTAAAGCTGGAATTAAAGATTTAAATAAAGTTAAAAAGTTTGTAGAAAAAATTCAGGAGGCAACAGTTAAGTGAACTACTACCGATTAAAATCGGTAGCTTCTGTAGGGGTTTGTCGCTTAATGCGACCTTACCCTACAAAGGTGGTCACTACACCTTGCTACCGCTATCTATCCGTATATTTGGACAGACTTACGGCTACTTTTACTTTCTGCTATTTTGCTTTTGTTGTTTACATATCCCGTTTAAGTTTCATTGTATCCCATTTAGGGCAACGGGATATGTTATTTTTTATTTTAAAAACTTTTTTAAAAATGTCAAGCGGCTGTATCCCCGTTTTTAGCCGCTTATTTTTCTATAAAAACTATATATTTTGTATATTTTCCTCTAAAGATATATCCTTTAACCAGTCTTTATTTTCTAAATACCATTTAACAGTTCTCTTTAAACCTTCCTCTATATCAATTTCCGGCTTCCAATCAAGTAATTTTTCAGCTTTAGAAATATCTGCCCAAGTTTCCTTCATATCAGCTTTATTTGGTCGTAAATACTGTATATTAGCCTTTTTACCAAGTAATTTCTCAATCTTTTTAATTATTTCCTTTAAAGATATTGGGTTTTTTCCACCACCTAAATTTATAATCTCATAACCTACAGGTTTCATAGCTAAAATTGTTCCTCTAGCTATATCATCAACATAAGTGAAATCCCTTGCCTGTGTTCCATCTCCAAATATTTTTATCGGTTGTCCTTCATCTATCCATTTTATAAATCTGAATATACTCATATCAGGTCTTCCTGCTGGTCCATACACAGTAAAATATCTAACAACGGATATATCCATCTTATAGAGATAATGATATGTGTATGCCATTACTTCAGCGGCTTTCTTTGAAGCTGCATATGGGGAAATAGGGGTGTTTACAGGTAAATCCTCTTTAAATGGCATAGGTAAACCTGCATATAGAGATGATGTAGAGGCTAAAACCATCTTTTTTATTCCTTTCTCTTTCATAAGCTCAAGAAGATTTAATGTTCCCTGAGCATTAGTTTGTAAATACACATTTGGGTTTATTAGGGAGTATCTAACACCTGCTCTAGCGGCAAGATTTAAAACAACATCAAATCTAAATGTATCAAACAGAACCTTTAAAGCTCCTAAATTTTCTATATCTACATTAAAAAATTTAAAATTATCAAATTTTTTTAACTGTTCTACTCTCCAGTTTTTAAGTCTAACATCGTAGTAGTTGTTAAGGTTGTCAATCCCAACTACTTCATAACCTTCCTTTAACAAAAATTCAGCGGTTTTCCAACCTATAAATCCAGCTGCCCCTGTAAGTAAAACAGTTTCTTTCAATGTAAACCTCCAACTTTTTAGTTAAAAAAATCTTCTTCTTGTTTATTTTCTGCCACCTTAACAGGAATTTCAAACTGCCTTTTTCCTCTAATAACTGTCAATATAGCTGTGGAGTTTGGTTTAAGTCTAGCTTCTAATTTTCTAAACTGTTCTCTGTTTTTTATATATACCCCATTTATAGCTAGAATAATATCTCCTGCCTTTATACCTGATATTTTAGCTGGACTATTCTTATAAACATTTATAACCAAAACACCTTTGTCATTTTCATTTATAAAATCTGCAGTGTTTTCAACTAGTAGTCCTAACCAACCTCTTCTAACATGTCCAAAGAGTAATATTTCTTTACTTATATATTTAACTGTATCTGAAGGTATAGCAAATCCTATTCCCTGTCCATACTGAACTGTAGCTATTACCATACCAGCAACATAACCATATATATCTAATATAGGACCTCCAGAGTTTCCCGGATTTATAGCAGAGTTTAGTTGAATGAAATCTTCAAACTGTGATATTCCAGGATTAACATGTAAAGCAGAGACTATTCCCACTGTATAGCTTAAATCAAGATTATAGGGAAAACCAGCTACCAGAATAAAATCACCTACCTTTAAATCTGACTTTTCTTTTATTTTTAAAGGTTCTATTTCAGCTAATTTTTCGTCTAATTTAACCTTTAAAATCGCTATATCTGTAGCCTTATCCTTTCCTATAAGAATTGCTTCCTTTTGATAATTATTTAAAAAAGTTATCTTTATTTTTTTAGAATTCTCTATCACATGGTAATTACTCAATATATACAGATAATCTTTATCCTTCTTAAATACAAATCCTGTTCCTATGACCCAGTCTCTAAAATCAGATTGGGAGCTGTAAAAAAATGTTGGGATTTCCTTATCTCCTGTTATTTTTACAACTGAAGCCTTTGAGTAATTTACTATATCATTAATTCTATTCTGTAGTTTTATTAAAGGGTGATTTGATGGTAAATGATGTGAGAAATTCCCTCTCCTATCACAGTTATATATAACTACAACTACAACTAATAAAATTGGAACTACCAGTAAAAACCTTTTTTGCATATACATCCTCAAAATTTGTTAAACATTAAATAAATTTAAACATAATAAATTAATTTTTTAAGAAAGTTTTTTATTAAGTTAGAATAATTTTAATAGTTTAAATTTTGTAAGTAAAAGGTTCTTTTATGAAAAGAGATAAATATATTTATAAACTAAAACTTAAAGATATTCCCAACGATTTACTGCCTAGAGAAAAAGCTAAAAAGTTTGGATTATCTACACTATCAGATGTGGAAATTTTAGCTTTAATACTAGGAAACGGAATAAAAAATATGAACGTTTTAGGTTTGGCAAATTTAATTTTAAAGAACAAAAGATTGAATGATTTAAAAAGTATGAAACTGGAAGATTTAACAAAAATAAAGGGAGTTGGAGAAGTTAAAGCTTTACAGATTTTAGCTATAGGTGAGTTATTAAAGAGAGCCAATGAGGAAAATGAAGAAAAAATCGTCTTTAACTCTCCAAATGATGTTTTTAAATACTTAAAAGACTTAAGAAAGGCAAAACAGGAAAAGATGATAGCCCTCTATACAAACACTTCAAATGAACTGTTAGGCAGTGAGACTGTGGCTATAGGCTCATTAAATATTTTATCTGTTAAACCGAGAGACATTTTTATATATGCATTAAGATACAATGCGTATGGAATAATAATTGCCCATAATCACCCTGAAGGAGAGGCTAAACCTTCAAAGGAAGATATAAACTTCACTAAAAAAGTTCAATTACTTGCTAAAGAGTTAGGTTTTGAGATTTTAGACCATATAATTGTAGGAAAAAAGGATTACTTCAGTTTTTTAAATAATAATCTTATCTAAATTGTTATATTAATTTTCTTTAAGCTGTTAGGTTCAACAATAATAGCTCTTTCTGTAAGTTTTTCCTCTCTTAACTTTTTATTTAATCTTTCTAAAGCCCTTTCTTTCTTCAGATTTTTAGGAATTGTGTGGAAAGTGTCAAAGTGTATTGGGACTAAATATTTAGCATTTAAATCTTTAAAGGTTTTTACTGCTTCCTCTGGGTTCATATGGACTTTCTGAAGTAATACCCTAGGTTCAAAACCACCTATAGGTAAAAATGCATAATCTATATTAAAACTCTTTCCATACTCCTTAAATTTGTCAAAGTATCCTGTATCTCCTGCAAAGTATAAAGTTGTATTCCCAACATTAATAATATAACTGTTAGTTTGAGTGTTAGGATAGAGTAGTGAACGACCTTTGTTATGTTGAACAGGTAGAGCTATAATCTCAATATTTCTAGTTTTAAAATCTTTGAAATGGGGAACCTCTATAATCTCCTTAAATCCTAAAGGTTTTACTACAGCTTTAGTTTTATCTGGAATGATAACAGGAATAGATTTATCAAATTGCTTTAATGTTTTTAAATCTAAATGGTCATAATGTGCATGAGATATAACTATAAAATCAGGTTTAGGAACAAGCTTAGGAAGTAAAGCTGGTTTTTTTCTTTTTACCCCTAAAATATGGGGGCTTAAAAAGGGGTCTGTTAGAATTCTTAATCCCTCTATCTGAATTAGAAAGGTTGAGTGTCCCAAGTTGGCTATAAAGTTTTTATCTAAATTGTTTATCAATTCTTTATAAAACTGGGAATTTTCATCAAGTATAAGGTTTTTAAAGACTAATTTTTTTGGCCTCTTCCCAATATCTATCCATTTCATCTAAACTCATCTCCTCTAATTTTTTACCTTTTTCCTTTGCCTTTTTTTCTATATATCTAAATCTCTTTTCTGATTTATCTAGAGATTTATGTAAAGCATCCTCCGGATTTACCCCATAAAATCTAGCTAAATTAACCATTGCTTGAAAAATATCCCCAGTTTCCTCCTCTATATCCTTTTTAGATTTAGCATTTCTTAACTCCTTTAACTCTTCATAAAGTTTATTCCAAGCTCCTTCTATATTTTCCCAATCAAAACCTACAGAAGCCATTTTCTTTTGAATTTTATAAGCCCTCTGTAAAGCTGACATCCTTTTAGGTATTCCATCAAGTATAGAACTTCTTTTTTTCTCCTTTTCCTTCAACTTTTCCCATTTCTGTAGATGACTTTTTCCTTCTAACTTATCGTAATCAATATTCCCAAAAACATGAGGATGTCTCATTATTAACTTTTTCTTTAAATTTTCCATCACAGAGTTTATATCAAAACTTCCTTCATCCTTCTTTATCTGTGAGTGAAATAAAACCTGTAAAAGTAAATCTCCTAACTCTTCTATAATTGCTTTGTCGTTATTTTCTTCTATAGCCTCTAAAAGCTCATAGGCCTCCTCTATAAGATTATTCTTTATACTTAAATTAGTTTGTTCTCTATCCCAAGGACACTCTCTTCTTAATCTTTCCATTATCTCTACAAGCTCTTGGAATAAATTTCCTTCTTTTTCACAATTTTTCATTAAAATCCCCCTATACTTTTTATGATACTTGAATTTTAAATTGTATCTTTCATTGTATTAAAACTTTATGTAGGATATTTTAATATTGTTTTATTTAAATACAACTTCAACAACAAGGAGGATATATAATGTCCGAAAAGAAGCCATTGGTTTTATGGCTAAATGAGGTAGGAATAGAGGAAATTGAACTTGTAGGAGGTAAAAACGCATCACTTGGAGAAATGATAAAGGGATTAACAGAAAAAGGTATCAAAGTTCCTATGGGATTTGTTATTACATCGGAAGCTTACAGATACTTTATAAAACACAACAATTTAGATGAAAAAATTAAAGAAACTTTGAAAGGTTTAAATTTAGATGATGTTGAGGATTTAAGAAAAAGAGGACTTAAGATAAGAGAATTAATAAAAGGTGGAACTTTTCCAGAGGACTTAAAAAGTTTAATATTTAAATATTACGAAGATTTAAGCCAGATGTATAATCAGTATAGGGTGGATGTTGCAGTTCGTTCATCTGCTACAGCTGAAGATTTACCAGACGCATCCTTTGCAGGTCAGCAGGAAACATACCTAAACATAAAGGGTGATGAAACATTACTAAATGCAATAAAGAACTGTTTTGCATCTCTATTTACTGATAGGGCTATATCATATAGAGAAGGTTTAGGATTTGACCACTTCTCAATAGGTTTAGCTGTTGGTGTTCAAAAGATGGTTCGTTCAGATTTAGCCACTTCAGGTGTTGCCTTCTCACTTGATACAGAAAGTGGATTTAAAGATGTTGTTTTAATAAACGGTTCATACGGTTTAGGTGAAATGGTGGTTCAAGGGGCAGTTACACCGGATGAATGGTTAGTGTTTAAACCAACATTTAAAAAGGGATACGAAGCAATTATAGAGAAAAAACTAGGAAGAAAAACCCACAAGATGGTCTACGGTTCCTCGGAAGAAGAGAGAGTTAAGATAGTTCCAGTTCCTACAGAGAAACAGAAGCAGTTCTGTTTAACAGATAAGGAAGTTTTACAACTGGCAAAGTGGGTAATTGATATAGAAGAGTATTACTCTAATAAGTATGGTAAATGGACACCTATGGATGTAGAGTGGGCTAAAGATGGGGAGTTAAATGAGTTGTTTATAGTTCAGGCTAGACCTGAAACAATCCATTCACAAAAGGACCACTCAAAGATAGTAGTTTACAAAATTATAGAGCCTTATGAAGATAGAATTAACAAAAGATTAGTTCAAGGTATAGCTGTTGGAGATAAGGTTGCAACAGGAAAGGTTAAATTACTTTACTCTCTAGAAGATGCAAAGGATTTCCAAGAGGGAGATGTTTTAGTAACAGATATGACAGACCCAGATTGGGAACCTATTATGAAAAAGGCAGCAGCTATAGTAACTAACAGAGGTGGTAGAACTTGCCACGCAGCTATAGTTGCTAGAGAGTTGGGAGTTCCTGCAGTTGTTGGAACTGGAAATGCCACAGAAGTTTTAGAAAATGATATGGAAATAACAGTCTCCTGTGCAGAGGGAGATGTTGGATATGTTTATGAAGGTAAAATTGATTATGAGGTTGAAGAGGTTGATATAAGTTCTTTACCAAAAACTAAAACACCTATAATGATGAATGTTGCCTCACCTGAAGGAGCTTTTGATTTTTCATTCCTACCTAATGACGGAGTAGGATTAGCAAGGGAAGAATTTGTCATTAATAACTATATTGCAATACACCCATTAGCTTTAATAAAGTTTGATGAGATAAAGGACATAGACCCAGAGTTGGCAGAAATAATAGAAGATAAAACCTTTGGATATGACAATAAAGAGGAGTATTTCATAAAGAAACTATCATATGGAATTGCAAAGATTGCAGCAGCTTTCTATCCAAAACCAGTTATAGTTAGATTTTCAGATTTTAAGACTAATGAATACGCAAACTTAATAGGTGGAAAATACTTTGAGCCTAAGGAAGAGAACCCAATGATAGGATGGAGAGGTGCTGCTAGATATTACTCTGATAAGTTCAAACCTGCATTTGGTTTAGAGTGTAAGGCAATCTTAAGGGTTAGAAATAAAATGGGATTAACAAATGTTAAAGTGATGGTTCCTTTCTGTAGAACTCCAGAAGAAGGTAAAAAGGTTTTAGAGGTAATGGAAGAGTATGGATTAAAGAAGGGAGAGAACGGTTTAGAAGTTTATGTGATGTGTGAGCTTCCTTCAAATGTTATACTTGCAGACCAGTTTGCAGAGATATTTGATGGTTTCTCAATAGGTTCAAATGACTTAACCCAGTTAACATTAGGTTTAGACAGGGATTCTTCGTTAGTAGCTCACCTATACGATGAGAGAAATGAAGCTGTAAAGAGAGCTATAGCTCAAGCTATAAAAACTGTAAAAGCTAAAGGTAAAAAGATAGGAATATGCGGACAGGGACCTTCAGACTATCCAGATTTCGCCCAATTTTTAGTAGAACAGGGAATAGACACAATATCCATAAATCCAGATGCAGTTCTAAAAACAACTAGAGCCGTTTATGAAATAGAGAAAAAACTAGGATTACACGAAGAAGATAACTAAAAAATTTTCTTTTTAGGAAGGTTTTTAAACCTTCCTTTCTATTTTCCGAAACATATATTTGAATAATAAATCTAAGATAAGGGTTGAAATAAACTTTTATAAAAACTAAGTGGGGTATTTTATGAATATAAAAAGATTTGATTTAAAAAATATCCTAAAGAATATAAAACTAGCTTTACCCTTTGGACATAAGAAAGCAGTAGGAATACAAATGAAAAAGGATTTTGCAAGGGTTGTTGTATTAGAAAAGGAAGATGACCATCTAAATTTACCTATAATGCCCTTTCAAATCCCATTAGTTGAGAATATTGAACATTCAGGACAAATCATAAGAGATGAATTTGAAAAAAGAGGAATTTTTAATAAAAATGTAGTTGTAAGTGTTCCTATAGGTTCAACCTTATTTAGAATAATCAGAGTTCCTAAAACCTCTAAAAAAGAATTAGAAGAAAATATTGAATGGAATATAAAGGAAGATTTAAAGGCTCTTCATGGAGAAACAATTTATGGTTATGATGTAATTAGAGAAGAAGAAAATGAATATGTAGTTCTAGTAGTAATAGTTAAGAAGGATATTTTAGAAAAAACTCTACAGATTTTAGAAAATGCAGGTTTAAATCCTAATGTTATAGATAGCGAAGGGGTTGCTTTAATAAACTTAGCTGAAGTAGAAAAAGAAAATGAAGAAAAATTAAAAGACGAGGACAATATATGTATAATGCATTTAGATTTAGATGAGTCATACTTACTATTTTTCCACCACAACATCACAGTTCAAAGTTTAAACTTTAACGTTAGAAATTATGAAGATATGGAAGCGGACGATAAAGAAGAGGCTGTAAATAGGCTAATCAACGAAATAGATTATTTCTTCTTAACTATTAACGAACCTAGAGTTATATATGTTTCTGGACTTGCTTCAAGATACCCTGAAATAGAGGCATACATGCAGTTAAAGTTTGCCGCTAGATTTACATTAGTTGATTTAAATCCTGCTATGGCATTAAATCTGAATATAGAGATAGACAATAAGAAATATTTAAGTGAATATAATGTGCCATTTGCATTAGCCTATAGAGGTTTACAAAAATGATAAAGATAAACTTACATCCAAAGAAAAAAGGTGTAGCAAAGAGTGGAACAAAGGATTTTTTAAAACTTGAGCTTCCAAGATTTTCTGTTCCAGATTTTAAATTAAAAGGTATTGTATATCTCATAATTCCTATAATAATATTAGGAGTAGAGGCTTTTTACTATTTAAAACTTGATTTAGAAATTTCTAAACTATCTACAGAAAAAAAGCAGATAGAAATTCAGATACAGAGATTTAAAGCTATACAACAGGCAATTAAAAATTTAGAAAGGCAGTTAGAGGAACAGAAAAGGATAAAAAATAGGATACAGGCTCAGATATTGGTCTACAAAAACTTTGCCTTGGAAAAAAAAGATGTTTTAAATATTCTATATCAAATTTCAGACAGTATGCCCGATGGTGTATGGTTTTCTTCGTTAGATGTAGGAAAAGATAATGCAGATTTAAAAGGTTTTGCCTTAAATCCAGACATAATAACATCATTTTATAGAAAATTGTCAGCCCACTTTAGAAATGTTAACTTTAATGCAACAGAGAGACAGAAGGGAAAAATTATAGAGTTCTACAGATTTGAATTAAATATGAGTGGTTGGATAAAAAACAAAACAGGGGGATAATTTTGGATTTTGAAATATTAAAAGCCCAATGGGAAGAACTGGCTGTTTGGAAAAAACTTCTTATAGTTATTGGTTTAAGTTTAGGTATAGCTTACCTAGTTTATATGTTCATTGTATCGGAAAAAATTAAAGAGATTGAAAAAATGAGAAATGAGATTGAAAACTTAAATATGGAGTTTGCAAATATAAAGCGAAATGCACCACCTGAAAAGAGGGCAAAATTACAACAGGAGTTAGAAAAAGAAAAGGAAAGAACAGAGTTATTAAAAGTTGAGCTGGAAGATGTTAGAGCCAAATTTTTACCTAGAGACGACGCCCAGACTACCCTTGTATTTATAACAGAGGAAGCTAAAAAAAATAATCTAATACTAAATAGATTTGTTATAAAGGGAGTAAAGGATGTTTATTTAAGGTATAACCCAGCAACAGATAAAATAGAATACATAACTAATCAAAGTTCTAACAATAGCACCAATAGAGGCAGTTCTATTATACCAAGAGGTCTAAAATCTGAAAAAAAAGAGCAATCAAAAAATCAAAACACAGCAGATATGCCGACAGTTCATCTAAAGAAGGTAGATATGGGTATAAATATAATAGGTTCATCTGCAGATGTATTTAAATTTATTAAAGAAGTCTCCTTTGCAAATAACTACGTAAGAATTGAGAGGGTCTCATTAAATAGAGGCTCAAAAACTAATATACTCAATGCCAGTGTTGAGTTATCTGCCTTCTATTCTCCAGAGGAGTATACAAAAAGTATGAATAATAAAAAAACAGATATCTTCTGCAAAATGAAGGATGTTTACTATAAATGTAATGAAATTGCTAAATCACAAAAAATATTGAAAAATTTGGATAAATGTTCAAAGTTAAGTGAAAACTTTACAAAAAATGAAGTGATGGAATATAAAAAGAGCATAAACTCCGCCTGCTTTGCAGGTTGTATAGATGATAAGAACTTTATAAAAAATATACAGAAAAAATGTAAATAGGGATAATTAAAAAAGAAGGAGGAAAATATGAGAATTATATTTCTTCTAACTTTTCTACTGTTTATCTTTGATTTAAACAGTGTAAAAGCTGAAGATAAAAGTGAAAAAACATTTTTAGGTATGGAAAATACAGTTGGATATATTACAGATAACAAAGGTAATAAATTTATTATAATAGAGACCGAAGATGGAGCCAGACTTGTAAAGGTAAAGGAAAATCCCAAAAAAATGTTTAATGGTGGTCTTGGAATATCTAAAGAGGATTTAAAAGCTATAAAAATAAAATAAGATAGAGGTATAAAGATGCTACAGAAGAAATTTTTTATCACAGCTTTGGTTATTTTACTTCTTATATTAAAAGTTAGTTATGGATTAAACATAAAAGGTGAGTTTTACGGTGCAAAACTTGGAACTGTAGTTGATGCTATAGCAAAAATATCAAACAAAAATGTTATATGGAGTTCAGAGGCTATCGGAAAAAAAGACACTCCTGTTTATCTAAATATATCAAAACCTACACCAATAGAAACTGTATTTAACTTTGTATTAAAGGAAAATGGATTAACCTATGTTATTCAAAAAAATATGTATGTTATAAAACCTGCTTCCGAAACAATTATCACAGTTCCATCTGATGCAGTTAGGTATATGGGAAAAGAAGCTTTTTACAATATGTTGGATTTAGTTAGAAGAAATATATCTGCTACAGCCGAATTAAAGGTTTATCCGGAGAGTAATACGATTTATATAAAAGATACAAAAGATAGAGTTGAAAAGATAGAAAAATTAGTTGAGAAATATACCGCTTACCTAAATGAAGAAGCTAAAAGATTAGCTGAGGAGTATGAAAAGAAGAAAAGTATGGAAAACTTAATGGCTAGAAAAGAGGTAGTTTTATCTCCAGAAGAGTTTGATGAGATTGAGGATGAACTTTTAACAATACTTTCTCCAAATGGGAAATATGAGTATGACCCTAATACGGGAAGGTTAGTTGTAAGTGATTTGAGAGAAAATATAGTTAAGATAAGCAAACTTATAGCGAAAGCCCAAAGGGTAGATATAAGAACAAAATGTTATTATGTTAAAGGTATAGAACCGGGAGAGCTTCTCCTTGTGATTAAACAGAACTTTTTATCTAAATATGGGACAGTCTTTTACAAAGATAAAGAAACTACACAGGTTATTTCATC
>QNZC01000045.1 GCA_003978565.1 Persephonella sp.
GTTGAAGAAAGTGTTCATCTAGAATTAATGCCTACTGTAAATAGAGATTACATAGATACTAATCTAGAGGAAATCTATGAAAAACTTTTAAAGGTAAGAAAAGATGTTTTAAAAGCTTTAGAAGAAGCCAGAAAACAGGATTTAATAAGGCATCCTTACGAAGCAAAAGTATTGTTAAAGCTACCTGAAGATTACAAAGGATTAATGCTTGACAGGTTGGATTGGATTAAGTTTTTCTTCACAGTAAGCCAATTAGAAGTTGTTGATAATGTTGATACTGATATAAAGGTAGAAAGTGAAGATATTGAAGGCTTAACGGTAGGTATAGAAAGGGCAGAAGGGGAAAAATGTCCTAGATGTTGGATATACGATGAAACCGTTGGAAAAGATGGACAACCTATATGTGATAGATGTATGGAGCAGGTAAAAATATATAAGAATATTAGATATAGGATAATTTTTTCCTTTTTTCTTTATTTTACACAGAATAAGATGATTACATATACTAAACCTAAACCTTTTGTAAAGTGGGCTGGTGGAAAAAGACAGATAATAAAAGTTTTAAAGGAAAATATTCCAGAGACATTTAATAGATATATAGAGCCTTTTGTTGGTGGTGGAGCTTTATTATTTGAATTATTACCTTCCAATGCGATTATTAATGATATAAATTCGGAGTTAATAAATACCTATTTAGTAATAAAAGATAATGTAGAAAGATTAATAGAAAGTTTAAAAGAACATAAAAATAATGAAAATTACTACTATAAGATTAGAGATTTAAATCCTAGTGAACTTTCAAAAATAGAAAGGGCAAGTAGATTTATATATTTAAATAAAACCTGTTTTAATGGTCTGTATAGAGAAAATTCTAAAGGTAAGTTTAATGTTCCATTTGGTAAATATAAAAATCCAAAAATTCTAGATGAAGAAAATTTGAGGGCAGTGTCTTTTTATCTTTGCAATAATAACATTAAAATATACAATAAAGATTATAAAGAAATATGTGAATTAGCTAAAAAAGGAGATTTTGTTTATTTAGACCCTCCTTACTACCCTATAAATAAAACTTCTTCATTTACTAAATATACTAAATATGATTTTACAGAAAAAGATCAGATAGAGCTTTCTGAGGTTTTTAAATCTTTAGACAAAAAAGGTTGTTTTGTAATGCTTTCAAATTCTAATACAGATTTTATAAAAGAACTTTATAAAGACTTTTATATTTTAGAAGTAGAAGCTGGAAGATATATAAATTGCAAAGGTAATTTAAGAAAAAAAAGAAAATTAGAAGTTTTAATAAAGAATTATTAACTTGAATTATTTTGATTATTATACTTATTACATAAGTTTTTTATACCTTCAAAAAGCATATTCCGACCTGAATAGTTCCAATATCTTATATCTTGCTCTATAAACAGCCATTTTAATAGCTTCAATATAGCCTCTATAGATAATTCACCTTCGTTATTAGTAAAATTTAAAAATTTATATTCATTATTTATCTCATCTGGGTCAGCACATAAATAGATTTTATAAAGTGCTTCGCAAAAAATTTCTTTTAAATCATTATCCAATTCTTTTAGCTTATTTTCTATTTCTAATAGAATATCATCATGCGATGGATTACTTCCTTTTTTACTATTTAAAAAAGTATAATTTTCAATATGCACAACAAAATCAAAACCCCATCTTCTCTGAGCTGGACGTATTAAGTATATATTGCCAATATCTGTATTTTCTACAATATATTTATATTTAGAGGCATTTTTTTTGCTTCCTGATTTTTCGGTTAAAAACATTTCAATTAAAAGTTTTCTAATAAAGTTTCTATTATATTCAAAATTTTCTTCTGAAATATCAAATCCATTGGGAATTCTTACCATACCTTTAATATCTATAACTCTCATAGAAGCAACCCTTGTTTTGTTTGGTATAAGTTTTAATAAATAAAATTTTAATAGAATATTATCTAGAGTCGCTAGAGATTTTTAAATTAAAGAAAAAAGTATTTCCATTTTATATGGTGTATAAAAATTTGAATTGGGAGATGAATAACTATACAATCAGATAAAGGAATATTTATGAGCCAGTTTTTTTGGAGGAGGTAGGAAAAATTAAATTTGAACTAATAAAAACAGATGGAAATGCCAGATTAGGAAAGATTTACACTAAACATGGAACTATAGAAACTCCAGTATTTATGCCTGTAGGAACTCAAGGGACAGTAAAGGCTATCACAAAGGAACAACTTTTAGATATTAACACACAGATAATTTTAGGAAATACATACCATCTTTATTTAAGACCGGGATTAGAAGTTTTAAAACATTTTAAAGGTCTTCACAATTTCATAAGTTGGGAAAAACCTATACTTACAGATAGTGGAGGTTTTCAGGTTTTCTCATTAGCTCTAAATAAAAAGGTCAAATCTGGAAAACATAAAGCAGATGTAAAAATAACTGAAGATGGAGTAAAGTTTAAATCACATTTAGATGGTTCCTGGCATTACTTTACACCTGAGTTTGTTATAGAAATTCAAGAGATAATAGGTAGTGATATAATGATGCCTCTAGATATATGTCCACCATATCCAGTTTCCTATCAAACAGCTAAAGAAAGTGTTGAAAAAACTTTAAGATGGTTAGAGAGGTCTAAAAAGGCGAAAAAGAATGAATGGCAGGGATTATTTGGGATAATTCAAGGTTCAACATATGAAGATTTAAGAGTATACAGTGCTATAAAAACAGTTGAATTAGATATGGATGGATACTCTATAGGAGGTTTATCTGTTGGAGAACCTACTGAGTATATGTATTCAATGACTGAGGCTGTTGTTCCATACTTACCGAAAGATAAGCCAAGGTATCTTATGGGAGTTGGCACACCGGAGAATATTATAGAAAGTGTTAGTAGAGGGATAGATATGTTTGACTGTGTGATGCCAACTAGAAATGCTAGAAATGGAACTTTATTTACACATTACGGAAGATTGAATATAAAAGCGGGGAAACATAAACTAAGTGATGAACCAATAGATAAAGACTGTGATTGTTATACCTGTAAAAATTTCTCAAGGGGATACATAAGACATCTGTTTAATGCTGAAGAGATTACAGGAATGACATTAGCAACTATTCACAATTTAAGATTTTATATGAAACTAATGGAAGATATAAGAGAGGCTATAAAAAACGATAGGTTTGAAGAATTTAAATCTGAGTTTTACGAAAAATACAATAATAATCTTTGATTTGAGCAAAGCCACAAATCTTTGATTTGAGCGAAGCCACAAATCTTTGATTTGAGGTGAAAACCACAAATTTTTGACTTGAGGCGATAGCCCAAACTGAAATTTCCTAAATTTAGGAGAAAATCTATAAAGGAAGTTGACTATTTATTAAAAATTAAAAATGCAAAATCAGAGGCTAGTGAAGTTCTCAGGATTTAAAAATGGATAAAAGAAAGTTTTATCTATTTATCTCTATCAAACTCTTTCTTATATTTCTGTTTAATTTATAATAAATTAGAGCAATTTTTTTATAGTTAATTATGGAGGTTTTACTTTGTCAGAAAAAGAAGTAAGAGTTGCCATTGCTGGAGTGGGGAACTGTGCAAGTTCATTAATTCAAGGAATATTTTACTACAAGGACAAGAGAGATATAGATGTAAGTGGTTTGATGCACGAAGACATAGGAGGTTATAAACCATGGGATTTAGAGGTGGTAGCGGCGTGGGATATAGATGCTAGAAAAGTAGGCTACGATATATCAGAAGCTATATTTAATCCTCCAAACTGCACAGCTACATTTAAAAGAGATATTCCAAAGTTGAATGTAAAGGTTAGGAAGGGAAAAGTTTTAGATGGTTATCCTGAACATATGAAAAATTATCCTCCTGAAAATGTCTTTGTTTTATCAGATGAAAAAGAGGACAGTTTAGATACAGTTGTAGATGTATTAAAGGAAAGCAAAGCCGATGTTTTAATAAACTATGTTCCTGTAGGAGCTGAAAAGGCAGCAAGATTTTATGCTGAGGCATGTTTAAAAGCAGGTGTTTCATTTATAAACTGTATGCCTACTTTTATCGTTTCAGATGAAGAGTGGGCAAAAAAGTTTGAGATAGAGGGAATACCTGTAATAGGGGACGATATAAAATCGCAGGTTGGAGCAACTATAACACATAGAGTTTTAACTCAACTTCTTTTAGACAGAGGTGTAAAAATAGACAAGACATATCAGCTTAATGTTGGTGGAAATACAGACTTTTTAAATATGTTAGAGAGAAGCAGACTTGCCACTAAGAAAAAATCTAAAACTGAGGCAGTTTCATCATTAATTCCTTATGAAATGGATAGTAGAAATATACATATAGGACCATCTGACTATGTTCCTTGGTTAAAAGATAGAAAAATTGCATTCATAAGGATAGAAGGAAGACTGTTTGGTGACGTTCCAATGCATCTAGAGTTAAGACTTGATGTTGAGGATTCTCCAAATAGTGCAGGAGTTGCAATAGATGCAATTAGATGTGCTAAACTTGCAAGGGATAGAGGAATAGGGGGAGCTTTATACTCAATATCCGCATACACTATGAAACATCCTCCTATCCAATATCCAGATTGGAAAGCTAAACAGATGGTTGAAGAATTTATACTAGGAAAAAGGGAGAGGTAATTATGGAAAAAAAAGTTATAAGAGTTGCCCACAGCCCAGATAGTGATGATGCATTTATGTTTTATGCAATAAATCAAAATAAGATAGATACAAAAAATTATCAGTTTATAGACATTCTTTCAGATATAGAAACTTTAAATAAAGAGGCATTAAAGGGCACATATGAAGTTAGTGCAATATCTATCCATGCATTCCCATATGTTGCAGATAAGTATGCTTTACTATCAAGTGGTGCAAGTATGGGAGATAATTACGGTCCAATGATTGTTTCTAAGGAGGAAATATCTCCCAATGAGTTAAAAAATAAGAAAATAGCTGTTCCAGGGACATTAACATCTGCATTTTTAGCTTTGTCTCTCTATCTAGGAACGAATAAATTTAATTATGAGGTAATAAATTTTGATGAGATTATTCCTGCTGTAAAGGAAGGAAAAGTTGATGCAGGACTTATAATACACGAAGGACAGTTAACATATCAGGATGAAGGACTAAAATGTATAGTTGATTTAGGCAAATGGTGGTATGAAAGAACCGGTGGTTTACCTCTTCCTTTAGGTGGAAATGTTATAAGAAAAGATTTAGGAGAAAGAACAATAAAAGAGATTTCAGAAATATTAAGAGAAAGTATAAAATACTCTCTAGAACATAGGGAAGAAGCGGTAGAATATGCCTTAAAGTATGCAAGAGGAATGGACAGGAATAAGGCAGATAAGTTTATAGGAATGTATGTAAATGATTTAACTATTGATTATGGAGAGAGAGGAAGAAAGGCAGTAGAATTATTTTTAAGAGAAGCATACGAAAAAGGGTTTATAGATGTATTGCCTGAAATACAGTTTGTTTAAGAGGTAAACGATGAAGATAATCTTATTAGATGAAGACCAGGAAACTTACGAAGTTCTTCAAGAAGTGGCAAAACTTAGTGGTTCTGAAATTATACAGATAACAACTTTAGAGAAAGCTAAAGAATTGATAGATAAAGGAGAAGATATAGACGGCATAGTTGCAGAAAAAAGAGTTAATAATATGCCTACTTGGGAAATCCTCTCATACTTAAAGAGAATTGGAAAGGCAAATGAGATACCTTTTATAGTTTTAACTAAAGATATAACCCCAGAGGAAAAAGAATTTTTAGATTATATGGGAGTTACTGCAATATTAGAAAAACCTTTCAATCCACTTGAAGTTTTTATGGATATAGTAGAACATCTAAGACAGGTAAAAGGAGAAGGTTATGTTAAGGAAAGATTGGAGGGGGAGGAAGATTTATTAAAACTAAAAGAAAAAATACAAGAAGAAAAGGGAGAACTACCTGCAAATAAGACAGATAAAAGTGGAGGAATTTTAGAGGTATTGAAAAAGTTTATAGAATTTTTCAAACATCTTCTCGGAAATTAAAGATATACATCCTCTCTTTTTAATTTTTAAAAAATTCTGTCTATAACTTCTTTATAAAACTCCTCTTCAAAAGATACCTCATATTTTAAAGCTAGTATTTTATATGTATATTCAAGTT
This sequence comes from Persephonella sp., assembly GCA_003978565.1. GTDB lineage: Bacteria > Aquificota > Aquificia > Aquificales > Hydrogenothermaceae > QNZC01. Next base: position 6,193 of record QNZC01000045.1, read on the forward strand.
TTACAAAATCCTTTTCTGTTGTTATCCAATAATCTACCTCAACGTCAGGTAAATCTAACTTCTTATAATCGTAATGGTCAGGAAAGCTTACCCTTTCAGTTATGCAAAAATTATACTTTCTAGATAGAATATCCATAACCTTGAAAAATTGTCTATTATTTCCTAATCCTGAAAAAATACCTATTCTCTTTTTAGAAAGGATAGCTAAAGGAAAATCATCTTCAAAATTTGTAAGCTTTTCAAATTTTTCCTTTGCAGAAAAAATAGGCTTAAGATAGTTTTTTAAATGTAATTCCAATCTCTTCTGCTCTATAAGATTTAGAGTATATAGCTTATTTAATAAAAATATATCTGCATACTCTATAACTGCCTCTATAGGTTCTCTTAAAGTTCCTAATGGGAGTAGTTCATCTTCCCAAAAAGGTCTAGTTCCATCTACAACAACAATATCTATATTCCTCTTTAATTGATAATGTTGGAAGCCATCATCTAGAATAAAAATATCTACAGGTATCTTTCCTAGAATTGATTTACCAGCTTTATATCTATCCTCAGAAACAACCACAGGAATACCATACTTAGCTATCAGATAAGGTTCATCTCCTGCCTTTTCCCAATCTACAAATATATTTTTACCATCAGAAACTAAAACAGTTCCTTTACTTTTCCTCTTATATCCTCTAGATAAAACTACAACATAGTATCCCATCTCTTGAAGTTTTTTAGCTAAACTTATAACTATCGGAGTTTTTCCTGTTCCTCCGACATTTATATTTCCAACAGAAATAACAGGTCTAGGTAAGGCTTTTTGTTTAAAAAAACCTCCATAGTATAAATCTCTTCTTAAAACAGCTAAAAAACCATAAATCTCAGATAAAAAATAAAAAATAAAATCTTTTATATCTTTCCATATTTTTTTCATCCTTTTAACCTGTTTTTTATTCTTCTATTGTTTCTTTAGCATCATAAAAAATGTATGTTGAGTATACAGGTATCTCAAAATAAACCTTTCCTAACCTCTTTTCATTTCTGTTTAAAATTCCATCTAAATTTTTATCTATATATCCATAACCAAACCTGTATGGTCTAACCTCATTTTTGTATGTTCCATATGCAGTTGTCAATTTTTCAACCTTTAAAAATCTTTTTATTAATTTCCCCTCACTGTAAATCTCAACAACCCCATTATCTAAACCAAATGTTGTTTCCACAGTTCTACCTATTATATTTAACCTTTCAGGTGAAAATATTAATCTGTAAACCCAAAACAAAACAAGAAGTATAATCAAAAAAGAAAAAAATAAAATAATATACTTTTTCATTACTCCCTACTCCTTATATATAACATTAATATTTGCAATTAATGTGAAAATTTCATTAAAAATATTTTTTAATATTTTAATTCTATATTAAGGTTTTAGAGTTAATTAATGAATAGAGAGATTATTCAAATGAAAAATTAAATAAATTTTTCTTTCTCGTAAATTCTTTCTTTCCTAGAAATACTAAAAATTTAAAGTTATTATTGAATAAAAATGTTATAGAGGTTTTTATAGATGAATAAAGAATTCATTCAAGAGTATAGAGAACCAAAAATTGTAAAGGAAAGTATATTTACAGGAAGTCAAGCATTAGCTAAATCTCCAAAAATCTATGGAGTACCTACAGGTATTGAAGGATTGGACAATCTATTTTTTACAGTTGAGGTTGAAAATGGAAAGGTTATAAAGAAAACTTTGGGAGGTATTCCAGCTTACTCTGTATTTAATATTACAGGTGTTTCAGACACAGGGAAATCTTTAATGGTAGAACAGTTTACAGTTGAACAGGCACATAAAGGTCATAAAGTTGCATTTATAACAGTTGAAAGTCCTGCTAACTTTGTTATAGCTTCAATGAAACTTAGAGCTACTGCTATGGGATATAACTTTGAGGAGTTTGAAGATAATATTATTCTTATAGATGCGGCCTCTCACAGTGTATTAAGGGAAAATATTCCAGATTTATTGGCAACACTATCCTATGCAATAAAGGAATATCATATAAAGTTTACAATTATAGACAGTATAACAGGTCTGTTTGAAAATAAAGAAGTGATGGCTAGAACTATTGTTAGAAGAATGTTTAATTTTATGAAGAAATGGTATCAAACTGCCCTCTTTGTTTCACAGAAGAGAAGTGGACACGAGGAGCTTACAGCTGAAGCTGCTGGAGGTTATGCAGTTGGGCATATAGTAGATGGGACTATGGTCTTAGCAAAGGAGCTAATAGACAGTGGCTATAAGGCAAAGTTATACAAAAGGGATATAGGAGATATAGTGAGATTATTTAGAATAGATGGGTGTCGTATGAGTGGACATGATACGAGAACTCACTTTATGGAAATAACAGAAACAGGTTTAGTAAAAATCCTTGAGCCAGTTAAATAAACTTAACTAAAAAAATATGAAAATGCTCTTATAAATCCTATCATTGAAAAAGTTTATAAAGATAATAAAATAAATTGATGTTTGCTAAAAATCTTAAAAGTTAGAGGGACAGGCTGATGTTTGAACTACTTACAGAAAAATTTAGTGGTGTAATAGAAAAGTTAAAGAAAGCTAAAAAGTTAGATGAAAAAACTGTTAATGAGGCTTTAAGAGATATAAGAAGGGCATTACTTGAAGCTGATGTAAATATAGAGGTAGTTCAACAATTTTTAAAGGATATAAAAGAGAAATTAGTTGGACAGGAAGTAATAAAAGGTTTAGATGCAGGTGAAACTGTTATAAAACTTATATACGATGAGCTTCTAAAAATATTAGGTGAAGAGAGTAGTTTAGAGAAAAGTGAAAAGCCTCCTACAGTTATAATGTTAGTTGGTCTTCAAGGGACAGGAAAAACAACAACAGCCGGTAAAATAGCTAAATGGTTAAAATCCAAAGGTTATCAAGTTGGAGTTGCTTCTACAGACGTTAGAAGACCAGCGGCAGGAAGACAGTTATGCACTTTAGCTGAAAGTATAAATATTCCATGTTTTATAGATGAAAATGAGAAAGATGCAATAAAACTTACAGAAAAACTGATAAAAGAAGCACAGGACAGCGGTTTATCCTACCTGATTTTAGATACCGCAGGTAGATTACATATAGATGAAGAGTTGATGGACGAGCTAGTAGAGATAAAGGAGAAAGTTAACCCTACAGAGATTTTATACGTTGCCGACGCAATGCAGGGACAGGATGCGATAAACACAGCTAAAGTTTATCACGATAAGGTTGGATTAACTGGAGTTATTCTAACTAAATTAGATGGTGATGCAAAAGGTGGAATAGCTTTATCTGTTAGAAAAGTTTTAGGAGTTCCAATTAAGTTTATCGGTGTTGGAGAAAAGATAGAGGATTTTGAACCGTTCTATCCAGACAGAATAGCCCAAAGAATTCTAGGTTTAGGGGATATTCAATCTCTAATTGAAAAGATGGAAAAGGCTATAGATGAAGATAAAGCCCAAGAGATGGCTAAAAGGGTAATGAATGCAGAGTTTACCCTTGAAGATTTAAGAGAACAGTTAAGAATGATTAGAAATCTAGGTCCATTAGAAAAAGTTTTAAAGATGATACCGGGAATTGGAAGTAAGATAAAAGATTTAAAAGTTGATGAAAAACAACTTATAAAGATAGAAGCTATAATAAACTCAATGACACCTGAAGAAAGACAAAATCCTCATATAATCAACGGTAGTAGAAAGAGAAGAATTGCCAGAGGAAGTGGAACAACAATAATGGATGTAAATAAAGTTTTAAAACAGTATAAAGAGATGAAGAAATTAATGAAAAAAATGAAAAAATCTGGTAAAATGAAATTTCCGATGAATTTACCAAAATTACCCTTTTAAAGGAGGTTAAAAGCTTGATAAAGATAAGATTGTCTAGAGCAGGAAGGAAGAAGCATCCAGTGTTCAGAATGGTGGTAATGGATAGCAAAGCTCCAAGAGAAAGTAAATTTATAGATTATATAGGAACTTATGACCCTATTTTAAAAACAGGAAATATAAATTTTGAAAAAGCTAAAGAATGGATAAAAAAAGGTGCTCAACCAACTGAAAGGGTTGTAAAAATCCTAAGACAGTATGGGTATGATATAGAGGCAGAGTTAGGTAAATCTTTTAGAAATAAATAGACAAAATCACCAAACTAGTAAAGGAGGTTATTTACAATGGGAAAACTTCAAGAACTCGTTGAGTTTGTAGCAAAGTCTTTGGTTGACCATCCAGAGAGAGTAGAAGTTAGAGAGATTGAAGGAGAGAAAACTACCGTTATTGAGTTAAAAGTAGCTCCTGAAGATTTAGGAAAGGTTATAGGAAGACAGGGAAGAACAGCTAGAGCTATTAGAACTCTGTTAGCGGCAGTAGCTAGAAAGCAGAACAAAAGAGCTGTTTTAGAAATTTTAGAACCATAAATATATATAAAGGGAGATGGGATTTATCTCCTATCTCCCAAATTATCTAAACATCTCTTTAAATAATCCCCATTAGAAATCTCAATTTTTATATTCCTTCTGTTTATATCTTTCCCAATTTCTAAATTTACAGTTATCACAGGTAGATTTAACCCTTCAAACTCTTTTATTTCAGCCCATTCAATAAAAATCAGTCCATTTCCAACTATATCTGTTAAATCAAAATCCTTTACTCTGTATAAATCTATATGATAGATATTGAAATTTTTAGTTTCATAAACATTCATAACCACAAATGTTGGAGAGTTAACCTCATCCTTTAAATCTTCATCTATGAATGAAATAAGATGTTTAACAAAAGTTGTTTTTCCTGCTCCTAAATTTCCAATTAATAAAAAAATCTCATTTCCCTTTAAACATTTAACTAGACTTTCTAGTAAATTCTTTAAATCAGTTTCGTCAATATTTTTAAACTCAAAACTAACTTTTCTCATAGCTATTCCTAATCTTTTTATTTCTAATATTATCAAATTTTTTATTTTTTTAAGAAATTATGGCAAATTATTTTATATTAAAATTCTTTCTATAAAGGTGTTGCATCGTGGAAAGTGTTAAGCTGAAGCTTATATATCCAGAAGACAAAATAAAAGAACCTATTTTAAGTAAAGTTTGTAAAAATTTTAATATTGAAATAAATATAAGAAAAGCTAATGTTCAAG
>QNZC01000037.1 GCA_003978565.1 Persephonella sp.
TTTATTAAAGTCAGTAAAACTTTATTTAAAAATGATTTTAAGGTTTAATATTAAATTAAGATAAAAATCACAAAACAGGGAGAAAAAATGAAAGAATTTATAGTAGATGTTTCAAATTATGATAAAAAACTAATAACAACAGCTTTAGAAAGTGGAGCAGATTATATCATTGTTCCAGAAGAAAAAGAAGAAGAAGCTAAAAAACTTGGAAAGATAAACATAATTACAATAGATAAAGATGGAAACCTATCAAATGATTTTGTAATTATTACGATTAATAATAAAGAAGATGAAGAAAAAGCGGCAAATTTAGCAAAAGCTGGAAAGAAAGTTATAGTTAGAACAACAGACTGGACAATAATTCCTTTAGAAAATCTTATCGCCCAATCTGACAATATATATGCAGAAGTTAAAGATGCAGAAGAAGCGAATTTAGCAATAAATATATTAGAAAAAGGAGTTAAAGGAGTTGTTTTAAAAACTGATGATATAAATGAAATAAAAAGGGCATCAAACCTTTTAAAAGAGAACAGTGAGAAATTAAATTTAGTAGTGGCAGAAGTTAAAAAAGTTATACCTATAGGAATGGGAGACAGAGTTGCAGTAGATACTATATCCCTGTTTAGTAGAGGAGAGGGAATGTTAGTTGGTAATTCTTCAGCAGGGATGATACTAGTCCACGCGGAAACAGAAGAAAGTCCATACGTAGCATCTAGACCATTTAGAGTAAATGCTGGTGCAGTTCATATGTATACAAGAGTTCCCGGTGGAAAAACCATATATTTAAGTGAAGTTGAAGCTGGAAAGGAAGTAATGGCATATGATAAAGATGGAAATGGAAGAGCCGTTGTAGTTGGTAGGGCAAAAGTTGAAAGAAGACCAATGCTTTTAATAGAAGCTGAATACGAAGGAAAAAAGTTAAGTGCTATACTTCAAAATGCAGAAACTATAAGAGTTGTTGACCCTGAGGGGAACCCTATATCTGTTGTTGAACTTAAGGAAGGAGACAAAATATTAGGTTATGTTGAGAAAGCAGGAAGACATTTTGGAATGAAAGTGGAAGAAACAATAATAGAAAAGTAAATTTATAAAAAAATCTTTACAGAGTTAGAAAAAATGTTGAATACACAGCTAAAGGTTGGGGCTTTTATACTTTTAATGTCATTTATAGCAGGCTATTTAATAATAACCTTTGGCGGAAACACATTTAGTAGGAATTTAGTCCCTTACTATGTTTACTTTGAAGATGCAAGAGGATTAACCAAAGGTTCCGATGTTCAGGTTAAAGGTGTAAAGGCAGGAAAGGTAGGAGATATAAGTATTGATGAAAATGGCAAAGTTAAAGTTGAACTTTTGATAGATAAAAGTATTCCCATATATAAAAATGCGGAAGTCTATATACGAACATTAGGTTTGATGGGAGACAAATATATCTACATTAACCCGGGAAGTCGTAAAATTGGTAGATTGAATAAAGGGGAAGTATTAGGAGAAGGTAGAGTTTACGCAGGAGTAGAAGAAACATTCAACAATATTAACAAAGCTATTCAAGAGGGAGATTTAAAAGATTTAATTATAAGTATAAGACTATTAGCAAAACATATAGACCAGTTAGTTCAAGAGAATAGAGAGAATATAAAAGCAACAACAGAAAACTTAAGGGCAATCACTTCCGAATTAAGGGAAACTATTCCTAGACTTGCAGACAGAATAGATAGGGTTGCATACAATCTTGAAAGGATAACAGGAGATAACAGGGAAGATATAAGAGAGTTAGTTATAAACTTGAGAGAGTTTTCAAAGGCTTTAAGGGAAAAAACCCCTAAAGTTATGGATAGTGTTGAGGAAACAGCTAATGAAATTAGAGAAACAGTAGCAGAGAATAGACCAGCTTTAAAAAGTGCTTTAAAAAAAGCTGAAAGTATTTTAGCAAAGATTGATAATGGTCAGGGAACTTTAGGAAAGTTAATAAATGAGGATACTCTTTATAATGACATAAGAGAGGGTGTTAATGCATTTTCAGAACCTTTCAAAGTTGTTAAAAACTCAAATCTAGATATAAAACTTTATGCTGAAAAACATACAGGTAATAAAGACAGTAAAGCTGGTATTGCAGGTATATTCTCTCCAAAAGCAGATAGATACATATATTTAGGAGTTCTCTCTAACAGTAATGGAAGAGTTTACAGAGCAGAAGAGATTTATAGTAATGGACAAACTACAGTTTTAACTAAAAGAGATTACGGAATATTATTTGACCTACAATATGCAAGAAGAATATTAAAGTTAGACGAAAAATCAAGTTTATGGATTAGAGGTGGACTGAAGGACAGTGGAGGAGATGTAGGAGTTGACTATCAGTATGGGGAGAATATTATCGTAAAAACAGACCTTTATAACTTTGGAAGGGATAGTGGTTTAAATGAACCAGATAAACCACAGTTTGATATAACATTGAATTACAAACTACCTAACTATCCAATATTTGTTGGAATAGGAGCATCAGACATTCTAAATGATAGATACAGGGGTGTCTATATAGGTGGCGGATTTCTATTTAGGGATAATGAGCTAAAATATATTTTAGGTTCTATGCCAAAACCATAAACCATAACTGTAAAGAGAGGATTTAAGATGGGAAAAATTGAATACTTTCAACAAATACCATTATTTACAGGTTTAAAAGTTAATGAGTTAGAAAAAATAACAGGTTATTTCCATGAGAAGGAGTATAAGAAAGGTGAGTATATATTCTTTGAAGGGGATGAAGAACCGGGAATATACATAATTCTAGAAGGTTTAGTTAAACTGATAAAGGAAACTACAGATGGTAAAACTGTAATAGTTAGATTAGCAACTAAGGGAGATGTTTTCGGTTGGTTAGTTTTAGGGGAGAATAGACCTTCAAGCACATATACAGCCCAATCTTTGACTAACGCCAAAGTTTTGCATATATCAAATACAGATTTCTTAAGACTTTTAACTGAATATCCAGCTTTAGCTGTCAGAATTACATGTGAAGCAACAAAGATGGTTTTAGAGGCATATGAAAGATTAAAAAGTTTAGCTGCTGAAAAGGTAGAGGGAAGAATAGCAAGTATCCTTTTAGAACTTGCTAGAAAAATAGGGAAAGAGGATGGAGATAAAATAGTTATAAAGGCTCCTATCACAAGACAAGATTTGGCAGAGATGACAGGAACAACTGTTGAAACTGCAATAAGGATAATGAGTAAGTGGAAAAAGGAAGGTTTTATAAACACAGAGAGAAATAAGATAGAAATTTTAGATATGGACTTTTTAGAGGATTTAATTTCTTAAAAAAATAATTTAATAAAAATAGTAAAATATTTATCTAATAAGCCCACTAAAACAAAATCTTACGGTGAGGTTAAATTGGGAAAATTTATATTTATAACAGGAGGTGTTCTTTCTTCTCTAGGAAAAGGTGTCACTTCTGCAAGTATAGGAACCCTTTTAGAGAAAATGGGATATAAAATAACCTTTTTAAAATTAGACCCTTATCTAAATATAGACCCAGGCACTATGAACCCATATCAACACGGGGAAGTTTACGTAACTGAAGATGGTGGAGAAACAGATTTAGATTTAGGTCATTATGAAAGGTTTACAAATGTAGTTTTATCTAAAAAGAACAATATGACAGCTGGAAAGCTATACTTTAGACTTCTGGAAAAGGAAAGAAAGGGAGAGTTCCTCGGAGCAACAGTTCAGGTAGTTCCCCACTTTACCAATGAGATTATTAAAAGTATAGAGGATGTTGTTTCTGATAATGTGGATATTGCACTTATTGAGATAGGTGGAACTGTTGGAGATATGGAAAGTTTATCTTTCCTAGAGGCTATAAGACAGTTAGCATTAAGAATAGGTAAAGAAAATGCTTTATTCATACATTTAACTTACGTTCCTTATGTGAAAGTTGCAGGTGAGTTAAAAACTAAACCTTCTCAGCATTCAGTTAGAGAGTTAAGGGCAATAGGGATACAACCGGATATACTAATCTGTAGAGCGGAGAAACCTTTACCAACAGGTATAAAGAAAAAGTTAGCTCTCTTTACTAATGTTGATGAAAACTCAGTTTTTTCAGCTCCTGATATAGACACAATATACAGACTGCCTTTATATTTAAAGAAAGAAAATCTAGATAAGGTTATCGCTAAATACTTAAATATAGAGTATAGAGAACCAGATTTAAAAGATTGGGAAAGTATTGTAGAAAGTTTAAGCTCTTTAGAAGATAAAGTTAATATAGCTATCGTTGGTAAGTATATAGAGTTAAAGGATGCTTATAAAAGTATAATAGAGGCTTTCACCCACTCCCAGATAGTTAATAAAGTAAAGGTAAATCTTAAATGGATAAACTCTGATGAGTTAACAGAGGATAATATTGGAGAGAAGTTAGGGGATGTAGATGGAATACTAGTTCCCGGTGGTTTCGGAGAGAGGGGAATTGAAGGAAAAATCTTAACTGCTAAATTTGCAAGGGAGAATAATATCCCATACTTTGGAATATGTTTAGGAATGCAGGTTGCAGTTATAGAGTTTGCCAGAAATGTTGCAGGTTTAAAGAATGCCAATTCAACAGAGTTTAATGAATATACTCCTCATCCAGTTATAGACCTTATGCCAGAGCAGAAGAATATAGATAAGAAAGGCGGGACTATGAGATTAGGTGCTTATAGATGTATTTTAAAGGAGGAGACAAAGGTAAGAGAAATTTATGGAGAACCTGTTATATATGAGAGACATAGACATAGGTATGAGTTTAATCCTAAGTATAGACCTATTTTAGAGGAAAAAGGATTAGTCGTCTCTGGAATTTATGAGGAAAAGAATTTAGCAGAAATAATAGAGCTTCCAAATCATAGATGGTTTGTAGCTTGCCAATTTCATCCAGAGTTTAAAAGTAAACCTTTAAATCCTCATCCTTTATTTGTTGACTTTGTTAAAGCGACTATAAATTATAAAAAAGAGAAAAAGATTTCTATTAGGGAATAGATTGTTAAATAACACTTTTAAAAGAAAAAAAGAATTTTTAGAGAGACAATTAGAAAGATTAAATAAAGAAAGGGAAGAGTTCACAAAGAAAAGAAGATACTATCTCTCTGTAGCTTTAGCTTTACTTTTTCTTGCCTTTATTGTTTATGTTGGATTTTTAAAAATCTTTTTACAGAGAGAAGTTGGAATATTTTTAGCATTGGTGATAATTTTTTACAGTGTAATACTGTTTAGTAAAGCTATCCAATACTATCCACAGGATATAGAACAGAAGATATTTGAGATACAGAATGAGATAGACCTTTTATCTATAGATGATACTTCATTGGAGGAAAGGGCAGAAAAGCTCTTTAGACTTCATCAGTTGGAGCTAAAAAAATATTACGACCAAACTTTGAACCATAGTAGATTAATATTTATAGTAGGTATAGTTAGTATATTTGCAGGATTTGTATTTATAGGAGTAGCTTTCTATTTAATATTCAGAGCTCCTTTAAATGGATTTTCAGAGAAGGTATTGGTTGGGGTGTTAGGCTCTATTGGAGCTGTCCTCTCTAATTTTGTAGCGGTAATCTTTGTAAAGATGTATTCAGAAACGATTAAATCTTTAACTGAATTTCATAACAGACTTGTAATAACACATTATCTCCACTTTGGGAACTTCTTAGTTGCTAAGATTAAAGATAGTAAACTTAGAGAGGAAACCATTTCAAAACTGGCAGAGAATATAGTTCATAATTGGAGATAAACTTTATTGACAATTTTATCAAAAGATTACACAATTAAAGAGATTAGAAGGTAAAGGAGTTATAAAAAAGATTAATAAAAAAGTGTATAGAAAATGCTATTAGTTAACAGAACATTAAGCATAAGAATAAGTGGAAAACAGAAAAGAGAAAGAATATCTAATCTGTTATTCTCATTGGCACAATTTAGAAACCTACTAATTATCTTTAACAAAATCTATCAGAAAACATACAACAAATGGATACTAAATGAAAGTTATTTATACAGTATCTTATCAGATAGACCGTATACACCAAGAGGCAAAGACAAAGAGAGAAAACTGAATGAATTCAATGAAATATTACAAAACATTGAGAAATCACAAGAATTAAAATACTTCCTAAAACAACTAAAACAACAAAAAGAGAAAATAAAAAACAACTATATTTTACAAAACCTAATAAAGCAGTTAGTAAAAGACTACAAGAGCTTTTTCAAAAGTATGGAAAAATACAAAAAACAGCTAAACAAATTCAAAGGAAAACCAAAACCACCAAAAGCAAAGAAACTAAAAGACATACCGTCATTTACAGCAGAGCTGAATACAAACACATTTGAAAGAATAGATAAGACACATCTGTTAATAACACTAACATTTGATAAAGAAAAACAGTATTTAAAGGTAAAACTACCAAAAGATTTTAACTATGAAATAAAATCAGTAAGGCTAAAATTTATAGCGAATGATATATATGTAGATATAATTTACAATAAAGAGATAGAGCAAGTAAATAGAGAAGAAAAAAAGCATTTAGCAGGGATAGACATAGGACTTGACAATCTACTGACAATATTAAGCACAAATGAAGAGCTACAAACATTGATAATAAATGGGAAAGAAATAAAATCAATAAACCAGTGGTATAACAAAGAGAAAGGGAAACTACAATCACAGATAGATTTATTGCAAAATAAAATAAGCAAGTTAAAGGAAGATAATCCAAGTATAGAGAATTTAGAAAAAGAAAGAAGAAAGCTATTAAACAATCGAAGGGAATTATCAGGATATAGGAATAGATGGATAACAGATATATTTCATAAAATAACAAGGAAGATAGCAGACTTTCTTATGGAAACAGGGCATAAGGAAGTATACATAGGGAAAGGAGCAACAGAGAGCAAAAATGAGATAAATTTAGGGAAACGAACTAATCAAAACTTTGTAAGTATTCCATTCAGGAAGCTAATAAACCAGCTAAAATACAAGCTAGAGGGATATGGAATAAAAGTAAAAGAAATAACGGAAGAGTTTACAAGTAAAACATCACCATTTGCGAGCATGGAAGAAGTAATAAAAAGATGGAAGGAGTATTTAAAAGAGAAGAAAGAAGGGGATAAAAGAAGAGAAAAAGAGATAAAAAAAGAATTAAAAGAGAATTATGGGGGAAGAAGGATAAAAAGAGGGTTATTTAAGTGTTATATAACAGGGAAAGTATTTAATGCAGATGCGGTGGGGAGTTATAACATATTAAGGAAAGAGGCGGAGCCTCTAATAGAAAGGGAAATATTAATAGACAAATTATCAAGACCAGTAAGAGTAAAGATAAACCAATTATTAAAAGCAACCTGTGAGTTCCTTTTGGGAATAACAGGTAGAAAGACAAGCTGGGCATACTGCAAGATAGCAGAGGTAGGTAATTTTTTATAATCTTTTGATTATATTTTTATACCTATTACTACCTGTAAGTGTGCCTAACCCTTACATTGAAAGAAAAACAACTATAGGGGGAAAGAATGCTTCTGGAAAACTTAACTTTTGAGGAAGTTGAAAACTATCTAAAAGAAAAGGACATAATCTTAATTCCAATAGGTTCAACAGAACAGCACAGCTCATATGGGTTAATTGGAACAGATTTTATTACAGCTCAAGAGATAACTAAAGAAGTTGGGAAAAGATTAAATATACTTGTTGCCCCAACTTTACCTTATGGTATGTCTCAACATCATATGGCATTTGCAGGAACAATAACTGTTTCACCTTTAGTATATACACAGCTCATAAGGGATATTATTCTTTCTCTTTTATCACATGGCTTTAAAAAGATTATATTTATAAATGGACATGGTGGAAATATAAATTCAGTTAGAACAGCCTTTGAACAGGTTAAATATGAAGGAAAAAATGGATTTTTAGAGATTATATCTTGGTTTTTACTTCCTGAAGTTCAAGATTTAGAGAGGGAATTATTTAAAGATGAAAATGGTTATCATGCTACACCTTCAGAAGTGTCTTTAACACAGTATTTAAGGTCAAAGGTATTTTCAGATAAAAAGAAAGAAAAAGACAGGGATAATATAAATGTTAACATGGATGGGGAGTATTTTCCTTTAACAAAGGAGGAGTTTAGAGCTTTTTACCCAGATGGAAGAATACATTCTTCACCTTGGTTAGCAAGGGTAGAGTTTGGTAGAAAAATCTTTGAAAAGGCAGTTGAAAGTATTATTAAAAGAATACAGGCTTATGAGAAGATAGAGATAAAGTAAATCATTTTATCCTTGAGTAAATAAAAAAAATAATATATATTATATAGAGCTTGGAGAGGTGGCCGAGTGGTCGAAGGCGGCTCCCTGCTAAGGAGTTGAGCGGTTCACCCCGCTCCGAGGGTTCGAATCCCTCCCTCTCCGCCAGATAAAAATAAGCTTGAAATTTGCAAAAAAATTTTATACAATAAAAGAGGTTTTTGCGAGAGTGGCGGAATTGGCAGACGCGAGGGACTTAAAATCCCTTGCCCGAATGGGCGTGCGGGTTCGACTCCCGCCTCTCGCACCACCAACATTGAGCCGCTAGCTCAGTTGGTAGAGCACCGGTCTTTTAAACCGGTGGTCCCGGGTTCGACCCCCGGGCGGCTCACCATTGCCCCCGTCGTCTAGCCAGGCCTAGGACACCGGCCTTTCACGCCGGCGACACGGGTTCGAATCCCGTCGAATAAATATCCCCTTTATAAAATTAAAAGTAAAACTCAAAAAAAGTCATTTCCTATTATTTTATATATATGGTCGGTTAGCTCAGTTGGTTAGAGTGCCTGCCCGACACGCAGGAGGTCGGAGGTTCGAATCCTCCACCGACCATTTATATATATTTCTTTCTATTAGATGCCTTATTAACCAATATTACCCCTATAACTATAACAACTAATATAAATCCTCTAGCTAACCAACCGTTTATACTATCTGGGACAATTTTAGAAGGTAGTTCTGTGAATGACCACCAAGCTAATAGGAATATTAAAAATGTTGGAGATATATAAGCCAGTATATAGTAAAAAACTTTAGGAACTTTTATCTCTGCATATCTGTTTAATTCTTCCCATGCATATTTAGGAGTTTCCTTTATATATACTATTAATCTCTGTAATATTGGCATACCTTCAGTTTTTCTTAAAACCTCATCCTTTCCTAATAACCATACGAAAGTGATAGCCTCTAGTAATGCAAATATTACTAATGAAAATGTTCCTATCCAAAAGTCTAATTCATCTAAAAATCCCTTTAGAAAGATTGGTAAATGTGCAGATACAAATAAAAATATTCCAGTGTAAAATACTGCCTTTTCCCTTGAAAAATCTAGTTCATCTTCTAAAAAGGCTATAACAGGTTGAGCTAAAGCTACAGATGAGGTTATACCTGCAAAGAATAATAATAAAAACCATAAAAATCCAAAGAAATTTCCATAAATTGTGTTTGCAAATATAGCCGGTAAAGCTATAAATCCTAAATCAAATGCTCCCTTTGATGCTATAAACTGTGTCCCTGCTACTCCAAAGAATATAACTGATGCTGTGATAGCTATAGAGCCTCCTAGTATTACCTCTGCAAACTCGTTAACAGATGCAGAAGCTAATCCATTTAAAACAACATCACTTTTTGGTTTAAGATAGGATGCATACGTTAAAATTGCTCCAAAACCAATACTTAATGTAAAGAATATCTGACCTGCCGCCGCTATCCAAACTTTAGCTTCTGCTAAAGCTGATAAATCTGGGTTCCATAGGAAACCTAACCCATCTAAAAAGTTTCTGTTGCTTCCATCTGGTGCTGTTAGAGTGAATACTCTTATCATCAGTATTATTGCCATTATGAATATTAAAGGCATTGCTATTTTTGCTACCTTCTCAATTCCTGCTGATATACCTCTGTAGAGAATATAAAAGTTTAAAAATAATGTTATTAAGAAGAATATATAAGTTGTTATCGGAACTGAAAAGAATATTTTACTTTCATTATTAGCTCCAATTATTCCGAATAAAAATTGAGAGTATGGCTTTAGATATTCTGATACACTGCTTATATTTGTTGGATGAGGAACACTATCTATTAAATGATAGAAGGAGTATATTAAAGTCCAAGCTTCTATATATGTGTAGTAAACGACAACAACTAATGGTATTAAAGCTCCTAAAATTCCTATATATTTTCCTATTCTGTTTTTCCATATTAAATCAAATACTGCTATGGCTGTTCCGTGTCCCCTTTCTCCTCCATATCTACCTAAAGCCCACTCTACCCATATTAGAGGAATTCCTAGAAGGATAAATGAAAGCATGTAAGGTATCATAAAAGCTCCGCCACCGTTGTCTGCCGCCTGAACAGGAAATCTTAGAAAATTACCTAAACCTATTGCATTACCGGCAACAGCTAGGATTAAACCTAGTCTTGAACCCCATTGTTCCCTTTGATGTATCATCTATAAACCTCTTTCTATTTTTCTGGTAAAAGTTTAACTTCTGTGTAATTATTATCTTTAATATACTCCTTTAAAAATTTATCAATATCTTCTTTTTTAACATCCTGTATATATTTAGTAAAATTAAGCTCATAATCAATATTTCCAACAACTGAAAAGGCATATCCAATATTTTCTGCTTCATTACTTACCTCTTCTCTTGAAAATACCTCCCTATTTACTATTCTGTTTTTAGCATTTTCTACCATTTCCTCTGGAAAGCCATTCTCTCTAAATTCTTTTAAAGTTTTAAAAATCTCTGTTTTAACTTTATCAACCTTTTCAGGAGTAGTTATAAAATAAATGAGAAACTGGCTTGTTCCTCTATGACCCATATAACCTCCGTATATTCCATTCACTAACCCTGTTTCTCTTAATTTCTGATAAAAAATTGATGTTCTGCCGTTAAACAGTATTTCTTCTAAAACTGAGCCTACAAAACTTTCTTTATCTTTAACAGATGGAACTTGCCAACCTATTATCACATAAGCTCTAGTTATCTGTTTTTGTCTGATAGTATCAGTTCTAATATCTGTCTGTTTAGGTTCTAACGGAACTTCCTCCGGTCTATAGTATTCTCCCTTTACACTTCCCCAAGTTTTATCTATTTCTTTTAAAACTTCATCTTTGTTAACATTTCCAACAACGACTATATATGTGTTAGATGGGACATAATGGGAATAAAAATAATTTTTTACTAATTTTTCATCAAATTTTTCAATAGTTTTTCTAAAACCAATAACTGGATATTTATAATCACTAACTTTGTAAGCTAATTCATAAAATCTGTCCCAAAGTTTGCTTTTTGGATTGTCGTGATGTCTGTTTAACTCTTCCAACACTATAGGTTTTTCCTTCTCTACCATATTTTGAGATAATGTTGGGACTGTTGTCATATAGTAAAGGTATGTTAAAGCTTCCTTCCAGAATGGAGAGGCAATCTCTATATAGTAGAACGTATAATCTTTACTTGTAGCGGCATTTATCAACCCGCCTTTTTCTTCTACTTTAGCTTCAATTTCCCCCGGTTTAGTGTATTTTGTCCCATTGAATAACATATGCTCTAAAAAATGTGATAGTCCTCTCTCTTTATCCTTTTCAAAAACAGAACCAACCCCAAACCATACCTGTATAGAAACTGCTTTAGTATCTTTTCTCTCCTTTATTAAAGCAGTAGCACCATTTTTATACTTTGCTATATAAATCTCCTTTTCTTTCTTTAAACTTTCCAAATTATCACTAACAGTTTGGTTTGTAATATATCCGCAGGAATTTATTACACTAGCCATCACTAACCCCATTAATATTAATAAATTATTCATTATTCTACTAGTAAAATTTAGTTTAAAATTATGAATTTTTTTCATTTTCTCTCTCCATAATTTTAAGAATTCAGGGAAAATAAATTATACTCTATATTTTTAATCTTAAAGTTTAAAGATTTATTTTAAAAGAAAAATTTTTATTAGAATTTCAGATTTCAAATTTTTTTTAGATTAAAAGTTTTTTTAAATGAATTTCTGAAAAATAAAAAGATAAGAAGAAAAAAGAAAAGATTAAGGAGATATTCCCTTTTCTTCCCAGTATTTGTAAATTTTTTCTTTTAACTCTTTTGGTAAAGGCACATAATCTAATTTTTCAGCTATCTTATCTCCATTTTCAAAAGACCATTTATAGAATGAGTTTACAAGTTTATTAGCTTCTGTTTTTTCTCTAGCAAGTAAAATAAATGAGGCACCTGCAATAGGCCAAGCTTTTTCTCCCGGAGCATTAACCATCCACAGATAGAAATGTTTGTTAGTGTCAAAATCTGCACTAGCACCTGCGTCTTTAAATGTTTCTATAGAAGGTTCAACAAAGTTTCCAGCTTTATTTTTTAATTTTGTGTAAGGTAAATTGTTCTGTTTTGCATATGCAAACTCAACATAACCTATAGAGTATTTAGTCTTTTTAACATAGTTAGCAACTCCCTCATTACCCTTTCCACCTATTCCAACAGGCCATTTTACAGCCTTTCCAGCTCCTACATTTTCATTCCATTCAGGACATACTTTAGCTAAATATGTTGTAAATATAGCAGTTGTTCCAGAACCATCTGACCTATGAACTACAGTTATTTTCTCATGTGGGAGATTTATATCAGGATTTATTGCTTTTAAGCTTTTATTATCCCAATATTTTATTTTTCCTAAAAAGATATTACATAAAGTTTGACTGTCTAATTTTAACTGTCCAGCCTCTATATTTGGAATGTTAACAACTGGAACGACACCACCTATTATTGCTGGATACTGATAAAGTTTGTATTTCTCTAGTTTTTCAGGAGGTAATGGAGCATCTGAAGCACCAAAATCAACTGTTCTATTTTTTATTTGTCTAATACCTCCACCTGAGCCTATAGATTGGTAATTTAACTTTACCCCAGTTTCCTCATAATATTTGCTAGCCCATGCTGAATATACAGGGTAGGGGAATGTTGCACCTGCACCATTTATTACTTTTCTTTGAGATTTTTCTCCCTGTTTCTGAGCTTCATTACTTTGAGAAGTTTGTTTTTGTTCTTTAGTTTCTTCCTTTTTATTATCACAAGAAGTTAAAGGCAATGTTATAGTAGCTAACGTTATAATTCCAGTAAAGACAAATTTTTTCATAATAAACCTCCAAAATAAAAAAATCTTAATTATTTAAGTATTATTTTATAAAGATTTCATTTAAAGAATTTAAAAAGTTTGTTAAGAAAGCTTAATATTGATGGTAATATTCTTATCAGTAAAATGTATTCAAATCAAAAAAGTGAACGGACATACACTATAATTAGTCCGTTTAAAAAAAATAGAAATTCAACGAAGTAAAGTTAATTTGCAATGGTAAATTTAGTTTTCTTTAAAATCTTACACACTTTTAAATCTTTATTATACTTTCTTTACAGACTTTTTAAACACCCTAAATAAGCTCATCTGTAATCATATAGGAAATTAAAGGGAGAAAGTTGGCTCGTAAACAAAGTCAAATTAGCATAAATTTTGTTTTGCACAGTTTGATAAACGGTTCCAAAATATTATTTCTTCTAACCCTTGATATTTCTTAATTCTATGTGATTACAGATCAACCTAAATAAGCTATTGACATTTTAGGGAATTAATTAAATAATTTTTACAAGAACTAATCTATAAGGGAAAAATATGAAGGGGAAATTTGCAAATTTAATAACATCTGCCATATTTTTGGGATTTTCAACTACATTTGGGAGTGGTTTAGACATAATAGATACAATTGTAAGTAAAGAAGATAAACTTCAGAAGAAAGTTCCAAAGGAGGATATAGAAACCGCTTTAAATTCTGCCCATGAAATGAATAAAATAATTATAGAAGCTATTTATAGAACAGGTGTTGCAAATGATGAGAGAATAACTCCAGCAGACATTAGAGAGATAAATAAATACATTTTAAAGAATTACAAAGACGAGTGGGTAATTTTACATGGAGATGATGAAGAAAATGAAGAAACAGGATTTCACTTAATTCAAAAAGATGGAGCTAAAATAAAGATATTTGGGAAAAATGCTATAAATAAAGTTTTTGATGGTATATATCATTTAGGTTTTCCTATAGTAGGTAAAAGACTAACAAATGAAGACGGTAATAAAAATGCCAATATAAAAAATGTTGCATTATGGTTAAATAAACTTCTAGAAGAAGATATAAAAAATGGTGATTTATATAATCCAGATGTAGAAGAAATAAAGGGAGAAACTGGAACAGGCTTAGATAAAGTTATCGATATAATTTTTAACGATAAAGGACTTCAGCTAAAATGTTCAACTGGAGACTTAAGGGAGGCAGCTAAATCTGCAAATGAGATGAATAAAATACTGATTGAAGCTATAAATGCAATCGATGCACTGGAAGATAAAAAGATAACTAAAGATGAAATATTTAAAATAAACAGATATATTGTAGAAAATTACGGTGATGTTTGGCAAAAACTACATGGAAATGATGAAGAAGGAAAGGAAACTGGCTTTCATAAAGTGGTTAAAAATGGTGCAAAAACAAAATTATTTGAAAAAAATGCCATAAATAAAGTTTTTGATGGCATATATCATTTAGGTTTTCCTATAGATAAAAAAAGACTAACTAATGAAGATGGAAATAGAAATGTTCCTGTTAAAAAGATTGCTGAATGGTTAACCAAACTATTAAATGAATAAGATTAAAAGCTAAAAATTGTAAATTTTTTCTAATATTTCGTTAGTAATCTGTGTAAGAATAAAATGTAATACTTAAATAAAATTAAATATCTCAACTTTACCGTTGTTTTATTTCTTTTTTTATTCTGTTACAAATAAACGAACAAAGAAACAGGTAAAATCACATAAATACAGATAAAAATGTAGTATAAAATATTTCTTTTAAGATTAGGTTTTTAAAGGGGGAAATAATTTTATTAACAAAATGGATAATGACTACCTTTTTGAAGTTGTAGAGTTAGAAAAAAAGTATAGAATAGAGGGAGGTTTATTTAAGAAAAAATATTTTTATGCGGTAAATAAAGTTTCCTTTAATATATACAGAAATGAGATTGTTGGACTGGTTGGTGAAAGTGGCAGTGGAAAATCAACAATTGGTAGGTTATTGCTCAAACTTATTGATAAAACCAACGGAAAAATTCTATTTGAAGGAAAGGATATATACAGTTTTGATAAACAAGAGGAAAAACTCTTTAGAAAAAAAACTTCCATAATATTTCAAGACCCTAGAAGCTCCCTCAATCCAAGAATGAAGATTTATCAAATATTGGAAGAACCTCTGATTGTTCATAAAGTAAAGAAAAAATTTAGAGATGAAATTATTAAACAGTCTATAATTAACTCTGGGTTAGATATTTCTTTTTTAGATAGATACCCTTCTGACCTTTCAGGAGGACAGAGACAAAGGGTAGCTATAGCTAGGGCTATAGTGTTAAATCCTGAATTTATAGTTGCTGATGAGCCTACATCTGCTTTAGATGTATCTACCCAACTTCAGATTATAAAACTTATAGAAAGATTGAAAGAGGAGAGAGCTTTAAGTGTTTTATTTATATCCCACGACCTTAACGTTGTTGGGAATATATCTGATAGGATTATTGTTCTATACAGAGGAAAAATAATGGAGCAGGGAAGAACTAAAGATATATTAACCTCTCCTCTACATCCATATACTAAAATGTTAATTGCAAGTTTACCTGTAAATCACCCTAAAGATAGAGGTAAGAAAGAGCTTCCAAAGGAGGTTTTCAGAAAGGACGTAGAAGGTGGATGTGTCTTTTATCATAGATGTCCCTATGGGGAGGATAAATGTAAAACTGAACCTCCAATTAAAAATTTAAAGAATAGGGAGGTTTATTGCCACTTTGCTTAATCAGATTGACCAGTTTGAAAATTTTAAGGAGATTTTTGATTTGGAGTTATTAACTGGAATTCTATTAATAATAATACTTATGTTCTTATCTGCATTCTTTGCAGCTATAGAAAGTTCTTTCTTCTCACTTGATTATCTGAAAATTAAAAGATTAAAGAATAAGGGGAACAAAACAGCTGGACTAGTTGAAAAGATAAGGTCAAATCCTAAAAGCTTAGTTATAACCTTTTTAATTGGAAATGAGCTTGTTAATATTACTGCCTCTGCTGTAATGTCAAAGGTAGTAATAGATAAATTTGGAGCAGAGTATCTTTTTATAGGTGTGTTAATAATGACTGTTCTTATTTTAACCTTTGGAGAAATCTCACCTAAAACTATTGGAAGTTATTATCCTGAAAAATATGCATTCTTTGCAGTAAGACCTTTTTATGTTTTCTATATAGCGGTAACTCCATTCAGATTTATATTTATGAAATTTTCAGAATACATACTGAAAAAGTTAGGTTTAGAGCTACCTATAGAAAGCCATAAGCTATCTGTTGAAGATATTCTTTCAATAATAACAGTTGGAGCTGAGAAACATATATTTACCTATGAAGAAAAGGAATTTATAGAGGCAACATTACAACTCCATCAAACACATGTAAGTGAAATAATGACACCTAGAAGAGATATATTTGCATTACCTGTCGGTTTAACTATATTGGAAGCCCTAGATAGACTTAAAGATACAGAGTTTAGCCGAATACCTGTTTACAAGGAAAATTTAGATAATATAGTCGGAATTTTGTATGTGAAAGATATAATTTTGGCTAAATTGGAAGGAAAAAATGATAGTATAGATAACTATATAAAAAAATGTATCTTTATTCCCGAGTTTACAAATCTATTAAAGCTTTTAAAAAGGTTTGAAAAGGAAAGAATTCATTTGGCAATAGTTATTGATGAGTATGGAACAGTTGTGGGACTGATAACCTTACAGGATATTCTAGAATACATCGTTGGTGAGCTACCAGAGGAAAATGATAATGGAGATTTTTATATAAAACAGATAGATAATTTAACTTGGGAAGTTTCAGGGAAACTTGATGTGGAAACGCTACAGGAAGAAATAGGAATATTATTACCTGAAGATTACGACTTTGATACAGTGGCAGGTTTTATTCTGTATATCTTACAGAGACTACCAGAGGAAGATGAGGAGATAGTCTATAAAAACTTCAAGTTAAAGATTAAAAAGATGGATAGAAACAGAGTTATAGCTGTGATAATAAAAAAACTAGAAAAAGAAAATCAAGAGGCAAACCAAGAGGTAAATAATGCTTAGTTATCTTATAGCCATCCTGTTTTTTCTGATATTGGAAGCTTTCTTTTCAGGTTCAGAGTTGGCTTTATTCTCTGTAAATAGAACAAAACTTAAATATTTAGCTAAAGAAGGAAACGAAAAGGCAAAAAAAGTTTATGAGGCTTTAGAAAAAGATTTTGATGATTATGTGGCAACAACACTAATAGGAACTACACTAAGTATTGTTAGTATTACATCTTTGTTTGTAAGTTTTCTTTATGAATTTGCTAACTTTATACCTATCTTAAAATCAAAGGAGGAGCTTTTTGCTGAAAGTATAATAGTTATCACTCTACTGTTTGGAGAAATACTTCCTAAAAGTGTGTTTCAACATTATGCAGATAAAATTATATACTTCATAATCCCCATTTTAGAGTTTTTTAGAAAGGTTCTATATCCTTTAATAATTCTTGCAAAGTTTATAACAAAGATAGTTTTCTTCTTATTCAGGGTAAAGGGAAAGGAAGAGAGGATACTATCTAGAGATGAGCTTATGGACTTATTATTAACTGAAGGTGGAGAGATAGAAGATTTAGAAAAAAAAATTATAGTAAATGTTTTACTTTTTAATCAGAGAAGACTTAGTGAGATAGTCGTTCCACTTTCAGATGTTGTTGCAGTAGATAAATCAATTAAAGTAAAGGATATTATTCCAATTTTTAAGAATACAGGTTTCTCAAGAATACCTGTGTATAACAAGAGAATTGATGCTATAGAATACTTAATTAGAGCATTTGATTTAAAAAATGCTAAACCGGAAGAACCTATACTAAAGTATGCTAAACCGATAAGATTAGTTCCAGAATTTGCAAGTCTTCCAAATGTTTTAAAAGGTTTTAGAAAGTTTAGAGACCATATGGTTGTGGTAGTTGATGAAAGGGGAGCGACAATGGGAATAATAACACTTGAAGATGTTTTAGAGGAGATAGTTGGAGATATAGGTGATGAATTTTTTAAGAGAAATAAAGATAAGAAGATGATACTTAAACAGTTTACTAAAAATAAAATTCAGGTTGACGGTAGGATTGATATAAAGGAGATAGAAACTTTAATGGGGGTTAAGCTTCCAAAGGGTATATATCAAACTGTAGCAGGTTTAATAATATATACATTGGGAAGAATGCCTCACAGAAATGAGAGTATTGAGATAGAAGAGTTAAGATTTACAGTTGAGGATGTGGATAAAAGAAGAATAAAGGTTGTTTCTGTAGAAAAAATAAAAAATAGTTAGAGTAGAAAATTGGAAACTTTAATAAAAGATGAATTTATCGTCCTAAAGAAAAATTTAATTCCAGATTTTGATTTATCTTTGACTGTTTACTTCAGAAAACAGGGGAAGGAGAATATATACATACCTAAAGGACAGATATTAAAATCTCCCTATATATATTACTCAGAACCTTTCTCTTGGAATAAGGGAGTTTTTAACTTAAGGAGAAATAAAATATATATAGAGGAGATAGATAACTATAAAAATCTTTCTTTAGAGTTTACTAGAGATTTAAAGAAATTTTATACAGGATACTTTTTTCTTAATCTCTTTATTAACTATGTTAGTTTTCCAGATGAAAAACTGTTTATACTGTTAAAAAAAGGTCTATACTACCTAACAAGTTCAAAATCCCCAGAGATAGATAAATTAAATTTCTTAGTTAAATTCATAATGTTGAATGGAATACTACCAGATTTTAGATACTGTCAAAGATGTGGAACTCTTTTAAATGAGAAAAACTTTTATGCACTGGATAAAGATTTAATATCTCCTGTGTGTAAGAACTGTAGAAAAAAGGAAGATAAATTTTATCTATCCTATAGGGATATTATTCTTATTGAGAAATTGAAAAAAGTTAAATTTAAAGAGCTAGAAAAGATAAAGATAGAGCAGAAAAGAATAAAAAAGTTAATTCAGTTTTTAAATCTGTATATGAAAAATGCTTTTTAATTTTTAAAAAATTTTTATTCTTCTTCATCTTCCACCCTTATAACTTTGGCTTTCCCTTTAGTTAAATTTGAGTTTTCTACTTTTTCAATTGCCTTTTGAATACTGTTTTCTGAAGCTGTATGTGTTAATAAAACAAGTGGAATAAAATCACTGGAATTAGCTCCGTTATACAGCCCAACAACCTTTTCCTTTTGAATAACTGCCGCTATACTAATGTTATACTCTGCAAAGATACCAGCTATTTTAGAGAGAATTCCTACAGTGTCAGGAACCATAAACCTAATATAGTATCTTGTGTAAAAATCTGAAA
>QNZC01000036.1 GCA_003978565.1 Persephonella sp.
CGTTAAAAAATATTTATAAAAGAATAATGGTTATTTAGCCTATTCTACTACCAAGTAGCCTGTAGAGGCTTTAAATAAGCCTTCTTATAGAAAAGAAAATTCTTATCAATTGTTTAGTAGTATAAAACAGAATAACTGGAAATTCAACTAATTTGCATCGACCCTTTAGTAATGCAAATATATTTTCTATTATATCCTCGGGAATGCCTATTTCAAGCTAACTTACACAGAAAATATATTTCTATTAAAAATGCAAAGTTAAATGATAACTATTATTAATAAAAATAATAAGACACAACTTTCACCTAAATTTAACCTATTAGCTGTATGATAAAATATTACCAAAACTTTTCTTTAGTGGAGTAATTAATAAATGGATGAAAATAAAAATATTGAATATAGTGCTGAAGCTATAGATGTTGTAGAAGGTCTAGACCATGTTAGAGCTAGACCTGCAATGTATATAGGGGATATATCGGAGAAAGGGCTACACCATCTCGTTTGGGAGCTTATAGACAATGCAGTTGATGAAGCAATGGCAGGATTTGCCAAAAATATAACTGTTATTCTACATGAAGACGGTTCTAACACAGTTGAAGATGATGGAAGAGGAATACCTGTAGATATTCATCCTAAAACAGGTTTACCGGCTGTTCAGATGGTATTTACAAAACTTGGAGCAGGTGGAAAGTTCTCTAAAAAAGCTTACCAGTATTCAGGTGGATTACACGGAGTAGGTGCTTCAGTTGTAAATGCTCTTTCAAAATGGCTAGTTGTAGAAGTTTATAGAGATGGAAAAGTTCATAGACAAGAGTATGAATATGGTAAACCAAAAACAGAGCTTAAAGTTATTGGAAAAACTAATAAAAGAGGAACAAAAATAACATTTATGCCTGATGACAGTATATTTGAAACTGTTAAGTTTAAATTTGATACTATTTCAAAGAGATGTAGAGAGTTAGCTTTTTTATTACCGGGTGTTAGATTTGTTGTAGAAGATGAGAAAACAGGCATAAGGGAAGAGTATCTATATAATGAAGGTATAAAAGATTTTGTTAAAGTTTTAAATCAAGCTAAAGAGCCTCTCTTTGAGGAAATAATATACGTAAATGATGGACAGGATAAAATATTAGTTGAAGTTGCCTTTCAATATACAAAAAGCTACAACGAAGTTATAGAGAGCTTTGTTAACAATATTAAAACCGTTGATGGTGGAACACATGTAAGTGGTTTCAGGTCTGCATTAACTAAAGCTATAAATAAAACCGCCTCAGGAATGAGACTTCCTAAAGAACTAAAAGGTGGAATAAAGGGAGAAGATTTAAGGGAAGGTTTAACAGCGGTCATATCTGTAAAAGTTCCTGAACCTCAATTTGAAGGTCAAACAAAATCAAAGCTAGGTAATCAGGAAGTTAAGAAAATTGTTGAAAATGTTGTTTATGACTATTTAATAAACTATTTTGAAAAAAATAAAGGTATAGCTACGAAGATAATAGAAAAGGCAGTGGAGGCGGCTATAGCTAGAGAAGCGGCTAAAAAGGCTAAAGAGGTATCTAGAAGAAAATCCTTTTTAGAGGACAGTTCTCTACCGGGTAAACTTGCAGATTGTTCAGAAACAGACCCTACAATATGTGAGCTTTTTATAGTTGAGGGAGAAAGTGCAGGCGGTTCTGCTAAACAGGGAAGAGATAGAAGGACACAGGCTATTCTCCCATTAAAAGGAAAAATCATTAACGTTGAAAAAACCAGAATAGACAAAATACTTTCAAATGAGGAAGTTAGGTCTATCATAAATGCTATTGGGACAGGTATAGGTTTACCTACCCAAGAGGAAAGCGAAGGTTTTGATTTATCTAAATTGAGATACCATAAAATTATCCTTATGACAGACGCAGATGTTGACGGTTCTCACATAATAACCTTACTGTTAACTTTATTCTACAGATATTTCCCACAACTAATAAAAAATGGTTATCTTTATATTGCCCAACCACCTCTCTATAAGATAAAGAAAGGTAGAAAGGAAATTTATGTTAAAGACGATAATGAGTTGAACAGGTTAATTATCAATTTTGCAGTTGATGAGCTTAAATTTTTAGAACTAGATTTATCAAAGGAAGAGATTAAAAGACTAATAAATCTATCAAGGGAGTTTAAAGATTTAAAAGAAACTTTATCTAAAAGAGTTAATAGGAAACTGTTAGATATTCTTATAAAAGAAGGTATCACAGAGGAAAGTTTATTAGATGAAGAAAAAGTTAAAAGATTAACTGAATTACTGAAGGAAGAATTAAAAGATTATAAAATCTACTACAGAGTAGATGAAAATGAAGGTTGTTTTAATATCATTCTAGAGAAGGAAGGAAGAATTCAAAATATTGTAAATAAAATTGATTTAGACTTTATATCTTCATATGGATATATAAAACTTTTAGAGTTAAAGAGAAGTATAGAAACGCTCATCGGTAAGCTACCAATTAAAGTTAAGTATAAAAACGATGAAATATTAATTGACAGTTATGAAGATATATTCACAAAGCTATTTGAATTGGGAAAGGCAGGAATAGAGATACAAAGATACAAAGGTTTAGGTGAGATGAACCCAGAACAGTTATGGGAAACTACAATGAACCCTAAAACGAGAAGACTTATTCAAGTGTCTCTTGAAGATGCGGCTTTAGCAGATGAAATATTCACTATACTTATGGGAGAAAAGGTTGAGCCTAGAAAGGAGTTTATAATGAAGTATGCTAAGGAAGTTAGAAATTTAGATATATAATGGAAAATCCATATCTACTAGGATTTTTAGGTAGTTTACTTGCAGGACTTGCAACAGTATTGGGAGCTTTTTTTGTAATTTTTAAACAGGAAATATCAGAAAAATTTAGAGATATTTCTCTAGGTTTCAGTGCAGGTATAATGCTCTCAGCTTCCTTCTTTTCTCTGTTAAGTCCATCTATAGAGATTTTAAATGAATTATTAACTAGTAAACTTTTAATTGCTTTAACTGTATCCTTTGGATTTATACTAGGGACAGTAGTTTTTTGGATAGCTGATATATTCATATCAGATGATTATATACATAAATATTTAACTAAAAATAAGGAAAGTAGTATAAATTTAAAAAAGCTCTGGCTCTTTACTCTTGCTATTACAATTCATAATTTTCCAGAGGGAATGTCTTCAGCATTAGGTTTTTTAACAGGGAACATAGGAAATGGATTAGCAGTGGCAACTGGTATAGGAATTCAAAACATACCTGAAGGGTTAGCTGTAGCATTACCTCTTCTTATATCCGCCGGATACAGTAAAAAATTTGCAATATTTATAACATTTCTAACAGGAATAGTTGAGCCTATAGGTGGTTTAGTTGGAATGTTAACTTTTGGATTTTATAACTTAATATTACCTATAGGTTTGTCTTTTGCTGCAGGAGCTATGATATTTGTTATAAGCAAGGAGATTATTCCAGAAACCCATAGAAGAGGTTTTGAAAAGGAAGCAACAACAGGATTAATATTAGGTTTTATATTAATGATGTTTTTAGATGTTGCATTAGGATAATAGAATGGAGAGATAATGATGTCTATATTAGTTGTAGATGATGAAAGAAATATAACTGAACTTTTAAAGGATATTTTAGAAGATGAAGGTTATGATGTAGATGTTGCATACTCCTTAAAAGAGGCAAAGGAGAAGATAAAAAGTAATGTATTTGATGTGGCATTAATTGATGTGTGGCTTCCTGATGGAGAAGGTTTAGACTTAATCCCATTTATAAAAAAACAAATTCCTAAAACAAAAATTGTGATGATTTCCGGTCATGCTAATATACCTGTGGCAGTAAAAGCATTAAAGGAAGGTGCATTTGATTTTTTAGAGAAACCTATATCTATAGACAGTCTCTTATCTACAGTTGAGAGGGCATACAGAGAGTTAAAAAAAGATATAGAGTATAAGTTTCTAAAGGAAAAGGAGTTTAAAGATATAGAGATAATAGGGGAAAGCGAACCTATACAAAATCTAAAAAAACAGATAGAGAAAGTTGCAAAAACCAATGCTTGGGTAATGATACTTGGGGAAAATGGAACAGGTAAAGAGTTAGTGGCAAAAAGTATTCATTATTTAAGTGATAGGAGAGATAAACCATTTGTAGATATTAACTGTGCCGCTATTCCAGATGAGCTTATAGAAGCTGAGCTTTTTGGTTATGAGAAGGGAGCCTTTTCAGGAGCAGTTTCTAAAAAACTTGGAAAACTGGAGGTTGCAGACGGAGGAACACTATTTTTAGATGAAGTTGCAGATATGAGTTTACCAGCACAGGCTAAATTATTAAGAGTTTTAGAGGAAAAAGAGTTTACTAGACTTGGAAGTAATAAAAAGATAAAGGTTGATTTTAGAGTTATCTCTGCAACAAATAAAGATTTAGACAGGGAGATAGGGGAAGGTAGATTTAGACAGGATTTAGCTTACAGATTGGCAGTTGTTCCCATATATGTTCCTCCACTTAGAGAAAGGGGACTGGATATAATTCTCCTTGCTGAATACTTTTTAGAAAAATCCTGTATAGAGAACAAGTTAGAAAAACCAACTTTATCTGAGGACACTAAAGAGAAGCTGTTGAAATACAGCTGGCCGGGAAATATAAGGGAGCTAAAAAATCTTATGGAAAGATTATGTATATTTTACTCTGGAGAAACAATTAAACCTGAAAATCTTCCAAACTATATACTAAAAGGTAAATTACCAAAGACACAGATTGGTAATATTCAAATAAAACCTTTAAAACAGGTAAGGGAAGAGGCAGAAAAGGAGGTTATAAAGAGGGCATTAGAAACTTACGGAAAAAATTTAAAGGAAATAGCAAAGGTTTTAGACATAGATTTATCTTCACTTTACAGGAAAATAAAACAGTATAATCTAGAACAAAAGGATTAAGAAATTTTCAAAAGAAAGATAGTTAAAATAAGATTGATGTATCAAGATATTATGTATATATTTAGTATGTATTAAAATTAGGATTAGGAGTATAGTAATGGATATCATTGATAAAAAAGTGAGAAAAACAATAACACTTTCATCAAGTATAGATAGAGAGTTGAAAGAGATGGCTAAATACTATAAAAAGCCACAAAGTGTTTTAATTGAAGAACTATTAAAGGAAAAAATTAAAGAGTATAAGAAGAAAAAGAAAAAAGAGGCATTAGAAAAAATTTTGCAAAATGCAGAATACTTTGCAGGAACTACAAAAAATAAAACATTCCAAGAACTAAAAGGGGAAAGAGGAAGTGAATATTAAGAAAGCTTTTGTTGATGCTAATGTAATTATTGATATACTTGATAAAAGTAGAGAAAATTTCGTTGTAGCAAATCAGATAATTAACTATTGTATTGATAAAGGTATAGAGCTATACACTAGCTGTGATTTAATTACAACTGTTTACTATGTTTTAAGTAAAAAAGATAGGAAAAAAGCATTGGAAGATATAAAAGCAACATTAGATATATTTGAACTAATATCTTTCTCCAATACAGAGGTAAATGAAGCTATTTATCTTATGGAAAAAGATAAAAATTTTAGAGATTTAGAAGATACATTACAGTATGTTTTAGCCAAAAAAGAAGATTGCGACTTGATTTTAACAAATGATAAAAGATTTTATTCTCCAGATATAAGAACTTTTTCAAGTATGCAATTTTTTAATAAAATTAACAATGAAGAAGTTGAATAGAGGCTTTATTTTTATATCATATATATATGATTTTTTGAGAGGAGCTAGAGTAAAAAAATGGAAATTTATAATAATTATTCTATTGATTTAAACATCATAATTTTTATTCTTGCAATATTAGGAGCGGTAATACTGGTCTTTTATGTTTTAATGTATTCCAAAAAAAGAAAAAAAATAGCAGATTTAGTAAAGGATGATGATTTATTAGAGGAAATTAAGAAGGAAGAGAAGTTAAAGAAATTATCACAAAAAAGTGAGTATCCCTATATACCGAAAAAGATATTAGATGATAAGGAACTAGATATATACTACAGACTTATTGAAGAATTGCCATTTTTCAATATTTTAGCGAAGGTTCCCTACTCAAGTTTCCTTGATGTAAAGGAAGGTTTTAATCCACAGCTTCTAAAAAATAAAACAAACAAACTTATAGCTGATTTTGTAATTTGTAAAAGGGATTTTTCTGTAGTTTTAGTTATAGAGATAGAAAAAAACTCAAGTAAAAAGGTTTTAGAACAGAAGGAAAAGGTTCTACAAAATGCAAAGATACCTCTATATATGTGGGATTTAGATAATCCACCTTCCTTTGAAGAGTTGCAGGAGATAATCAAAGGTTCAAACTAACAAGAAATCTTTTAAATACTCAAAATTTTTTACTAAATTTTCTATTGGAATATACTCATTTCTCTGGTGTGCCTGTGAGGGCTCTCCAGGTCCAAAGTTTACCCCTTCTATTCCAAATATTGATAACCTTGCAACATCAGTCCAAGCCTGTTTAGGTTTAACAGGTATAGAATATCTCTTTATAAAATCTATTAATATAGGATTGTTAGTTGGAACTTTTCCCGGTGGAGCTAAATCAACAAAATCAATCTCAGCTTCATTTTCAACAATATCAATAATATCTTTTTTTGCCTCTTCTAAAGTTTTACTTGGAGAAAATCTGTAATTAACATTTAATTTAAAATTGTCTGGAATAACATTCCTAGCCCCTTCAGATTTTGCAACAGTGATATTCATTACCTCGTAAAATGTAATCTCTATATCTTTATCTCCCAAAGAAAATTTAAAAGGATACTCTTTAACTCCAAACTCACTGACCCTTTTTATAAATTTCCAACTTTTGTGTATTGCATTTTCTCCATACCAAGGTCTAGCAGAGTGGGATTTTTTCCCTTTGAAGTTTATTTCTACATTAATTGTCCCTACAGCTCCAACCTGAACTTCATTATTTGTAGGTTCTAGAACAAAGGCAAAATCTATATTCTGTAATAAATCTTTATACTCTTCTAAAAGAGGTTGTAAACCGTTATCATTGTAAGCTCCCTCTTCTTTCTCATAAAAGATATATATAGTATTAAATCTACTTTCTTTATCTTTAAAGAAATCTAATAATCCCATCATTACAGCTAAACCGCCTTTCATATCACTTGCACCGAGCCCGTAAAGTTTGTTATCTATTATTTGCCCTGTTAAATCATTTTCAGCTGGAACTGTGTCTAGATGTCCAACAAATCCTATAGTCTTTTTATTTTGCTCTAAGTCGTTAAAAGCTATTAAAGAGTTATTCAGTCTAATAATGTTTTTAACTTTATCCTTTAAAAATTTCTCCACATAGTCGGCTATTTCTTTTTCATTGCCAATAACTGAATTTATTTTGACTAAATCTATTAAATAGTTCGTTAATTTTTCTTTCAATTTTGAAAAACCTCCTTGTTTTAACTATTTAGTAGCTTCAACCTTCACAATATTTTCTAAATATCCAAATACTTTTAATATATCTCTAGAAATTTTGGCTATTTGGTTTGCACTTAAATTAGTTTCAACATATATATCTGTATTGAATAACTTTAATGGTTCTCTTAATTCTAATTTGTTTTTAGAAAAGTAAGGTCTCTTTCTACCTTTCAAATTTAAGAGCAAATTTATTTTTTCTGGATGTTTTTTCAATAATAATTCAAGTATTTTTAATAACATATCCTTCCAACTACTTACATTATACTTTTCGTTTTCAAAATAAAACGCTTTTATTTTATGATTTGCGAAGTTATAGTTTAAAGAATAGATATTTGTATCAATATTATTTATATTTATTTTATTATTTCTATTAGCATTATAATTATTTTTAAGGCTGTCTTCATTAATTAATTGTTTTATTGGGTTAATGGAAATTTCAAGATTTTTCAAGAATTTTCTTATTAAACTTTTATCTATTTCTTTTTCATCATAGTTATAAATATCATTTAAATAATCAATAATAATATCTACTAATAATTCATCAGGTTTTTTTAGAATTTTTTGGAAAATTTCAGGTAAAATTTTTTCTATTTCTTTATTTCTATAAATTTCTTCTGCCTTTTTTATAGCTCTACCAGAAAGAATACTATCTTTTGATAGAAACTCTTTAAAATTATCTGTAATTTTATCTATATCATCAATTTTTATGTTTATTATTAAAAATTTTCTTTTTTTCCAATCTCCCTCTTTTAACGGAAGATAAAACCACCAATCTATTCCATTTGTTAATATTGCGAAATTTACACCTTCTCTAAATGCATAATTTAAAAGCTGTTCCTGATGTTTTTCCAAATCTTCAGAGGCTCTTTTTATTTCTATAAATACTTTATCCTTATTATAAGGAAGTAAGACTAAATCTACTTTGTAGCTCTCTACCGAGTATTCTGGTTTAACTTCTTTTGGTGAAAAAATATCCCAACCTAAGCTATTTAATATTTTTAATATTACCCTATGCTTAATTTCTGCTTCACTATAATTTTCTAAATCAGTATCTCCTTTTATTTCTTTTATGACACTGTTTAAATTACTCAATCCTTTATAACCTCAAGACCTTTTGTAAAAAAATTATACTAATTAATACAAATTTTTTATAATTATTTTTCAAAATTTAACTGAAAGGGGTATATAGATGTCTAAAATAGCTTTTGTATTTCCGGGACAAGGTTCTCAAGCTTTAGGAATGGGAAAAGATATTTATGAGAAATTTCCAGAAGTTCAAGAGTTTCATCATAAAGTAAATGAAAAGTTAGGTTTTGATTTAACAAAAATCATCTTTGAAGATGAAAAAAAATTAAATTTAACAGAATACACACAGCCAGCATTAGTTTTAACCTCTTACTCAATTTATATAGCTCTAAAAAAACTTAAACCTGAGCTAATCCCTAATTTTGTTGCAGGACATTCATTAGGAGAGTTTACAGCTTTAGCTGTTGCCGAAAGTATAGACCCTATAGATGCAGTATGGATAACAAATATTAGGGGAAAACTTATGCAAGAGGCTGTCCCTGAAGGATATGGAAAGATGGCGGCTATAATAGGTTTAAAGGCTGAAGATATAGAAAAAGTTTTAAAAGATATAACAGATGGAGTTGTTGAAATAGCAAATTACAACTCATACGAGCAGACTGTTATATCTGGAGAAAGGGAAGCAGTTGAAAAAGCAATGGAGATTTTAAAAGAAAAAGGAGCTAAAAAAGTTGTTCCTCTAGCTGTTTCAGTTCCGGCCCACTCATCGTTGTTAAGAGAGCAAGCTAAAGGGTTTGAAAAATATTTAAATGAGATAGAGATAAGAGATAGCAAAATCCCAGTTATATCTAATGTTGAAGCTAAACCTATTCAAACTGCAGAAGAAATAAGAAAAGAACTAGCAAAACATTTCTATTCCTCTGTTAGATGGGTTCAGTCTGTAGAGTTTTTAATAGGTGAAGGAGTTGAGAGATTTATTGAAATCGGAAGTAAAAAGGTTTTAACAGGTCTTATAAGAAGAATAAACAGAAAAGTTAAAACATCTAACATTGAGAAGTTAGATGATATAGAAAAGATTTAGAGGTTTTGGGGGAATGATAAAGGAAAATCTAAAAAAACAGATATTTATAACTGGAACAGATACAGAGGTAGGTAAAACATTCATATCTAAACTTTTAGCTGAAGCTTTTTTAAATGTTGGATATAAAGTTGGCTACTATAAACCAATAGAGACAGGTTGCGACCCTATATGTAATGACACATTTGATTTAGTTCAATTAACAGGACAGTTTTACGAGGAAGCCATACTTTATCAGTTTAAAATTCCTGCCGCTCCTCTGTCGGCAGATATGAAGGAAAAGAAGGGAATAGATATAGATAGATTAATTAATCATTATTACAAGTTAAAAGATAATTACAACATAGTTATAGTTGAGGGAGCAGGAGGTTTATTAGTTCCTATAACTAAAAAAAATCAAAAGATATATACATATCTAGATTTTGTAAAAATGCTAAAGATACCTGTTTTAATAGTTGCTAGAGCTACACTTGGAACTATTAATCACACAGTCTTAACTGTTAGAGCTTTGAAAGAGGAAGGAGTAGATACAAAGGGAATTATCTTAAATAAATATCCGAAAAATCCTGACTGGGCTACAGAGACAAATGGAGAAATTATTTCATTAATGACAGGTATAAATAAAATTATAAAGATACCATTAATAGACGGAGAAACTCCCGAAGATATAAAGAGAAAAATTATGTTTTTAATATAGTTGTAAGGGTTCCATAAATGAAAAAAAATATAAAAGTTTTGGAAATTATAGACAGTTTAGGTTGGTGTGGAACAAAAGAACAGACTTACTTAATAACAAAGTATCTGTCAAAATACTTTAATGTTGAGTTAGCGTTAGCTTTCAATCATAATGAAATGATAGAGAAACTAAAGGATACAGTTAACTTAAAGTTTTATGAAGTTGATAACGGAAGTAAGAGAAGGTTTAATCTAAAGAATTATTTAAGACTTTACAAAATCTTAAAAACTGGAAATTATGATGTTGTTGTAGCAAACTCATCTTGGGCTTTTAACTACATTTTAGCTGTCTATCCGTTCCTTAAAAGAAAACCTAAACTTGTGGCTATGCGAAGGTCTGGTTTTTTACCTTCTTTTTTTTCTAAACATTTCAAGTATAGATTTGCAGATAAAATAGTTGTTGTTTCTAAAGATGTAGCTAACCTATTAAAAGAAAAAAATTTTTATCCTGAAAAGATTGTCGTTATAGAAAGCGGAATAGATTTGTCTAGATTTAAACCTAATCCTGCTTACAGGAAAGAGTTAAGAGAAAAATTTAACTTTAAAGAAAATGAGAGGATATTCATTAATGTTGCTAATTTTCAACCTTGGAGAAAGGGACAGGATATTTTATTGGAGGCTTTTTCTAAACTAAA
>QNZC01000044.1 GCA_003978565.1 Persephonella sp.
TTGCATAACCTTTTATAGCTAGATTATTAGCTTCTATAGCTCCAGATGTATAAACTATCTCTTCAGGCTTTTTTATATTTAAAAGCTGTGCTATCTGTTCTCTAGCTTTATTTATAGCTTTTTTAGCATCCACTCCAAACTGGTGTAATGAAGTTGGATTTCCAAATTGTTTTCTAAAGTATGGCATCATTGCTTCTAAAACTTCTTTAGCTACCGGTGTTGTAGCTAAATGGTCAATATATACATATCCTCTTTCTTTTAACATATCTATTAAACCTCCTATTATAGACTTAATTTTTTAATCAACTTTTGGGCTATCTCTATAAAAGCCTTTGCAGATTGACTATCTTCTTTAGCAAAAACTATCGGAATACCTAAATCTGAAAACTCCGCAACTTTAGGCTCTATAGGAATTTTTCCTAAAAGTTCAGTGTTATAATTTTTGGCAATCTCCTCTGTTTTGCTTTTACCTAATATCTCATACTTCTTATTGTTGTCAGGACATACAAAATAACTCATATTTTCAATAATTCCTAATACAGGTATTTGAACTTCATTAAACATCTGTATTCCCTTTTTAACATCAACTAATGCTACATCTTGAGGTGTCGTTACTATAACAGCTCCATCTATTTCAGCAGTTTGACCTAATGTTATCTGAACATCTCCAGTTCCCGGTGGTAAATCTATTATTAAAAAGTCTAATCCTTCCTCTCCCCAGTCTATATCAAATAGGAACTGGTTTAAAGCTTTAAATAATACTGGACCTCTCCATATAACAGGAGTATCCTCTGAAGGTAGCAATAACCCGATAGACATCATTTTTATTCCATGTGCAACTGGTGGAATTAGTTTATTATCTGGTCTTGCCATCACCTGTTTATCTTTAGCTCCCAACATTGTAGGACCAGAAGGTCCATACATATCAGCATCTAAATAACCGACTTCATATCCCATCTTCTTTAAGGCTGAAGCTAAATTAACTGCAACTGTAGATTTCCCAACTCCACCTTTACCTGACGCTACTGCTATTACTTTTTTTACGTTAGGAATTCTTCTTCTGTTCTCAAATGGATTTGCATGAGGTGGTGGTTGTGGTGGTTGTTGCTGTTGTGTAGTTTTAGGTGGCTCATTTGTAAACTCAACATCAACCTTTTCAGCTCCAATCTCTTTTAAAACTGTAGTCGCCTTTTCTTTTAAATAATCATGATATTTTTCAGAAGGAGAAAACAGTTTTATATAAACATTATTACCATCTATTTTTAAATCCCTCATTATATCTGCAAGAGAGAAGCTAACACCTATTTCCTGTAATGTTGTATTTTTTAGTTTATCAATAACTCCGGATAAAGCCATCTCCACCTCCCTAATTTTTTTCCTTTTAGAATAAGTTTACCAGCAAATTTAAGCTATGATAACATTCATAAGACTACATTGTTTAGTTTAATAAATGATGTTTATATAAAAGCTAATTTAATGTTGATAGCAAATAACTTTAGAGAGGTGCTTTTTTAAAAACTATCTGTAAAGATTACTTTTATGATATATCCTTTTGAAATATCTAACAAAGTTTTTATAATATTAAGACAAAATAAA
This sequence comes from Persephonella sp., assembly GCA_003978565.1. GTDB lineage: Bacteria > Aquificota > Aquificia > Aquificales > Hydrogenothermaceae > QNZC01. The sequence continues at coordinate 1,597 of QNZC01000044.1, forward strand.
ACGCCGTTATAAAAAAAGGAGGGAGATTTAACTTGACTTATGTTTTAACTGAAAGAGAAGAACAATTAATTAAAAAAATAAATAGATTGAGAAAGGAAAAGAATGCCATAATTTTAGCCCATTACTATCAAAGGGGAGAGATACAGGATATAGCAGATGTTGTTGGAGATAGTTTAGAGTTAGCTAGAAAAGCCCAGAAAACTGATGCGGACATAATCGTTTTTGCCGGAGTTAGATTTATGGCTGAAACCGCTAAGATTTTAAATCCGGATAAAAAAGTTTTACATCCTAATCCTGAAAGTGGATGTCCTATGGCTGATATGGCAACCTATCAGGCTTTAAAGAAGATGAAAGAAGAACATCCTGATGCTGTAGTTGTAGCTTATATAAACACTAATGCTGATGTTAAGACTTTAGCAGATATAATAGTAACTTCCAGAAACGCAGTTAAAGTTGTTAAATCTCTAGATGCGAAAAAAATTATCTTCGTTCCTGATAAATTTTTAGGTAGTTTTATAGCTAAACAAGTTCCTGAAAAGGAGTTTATCTTTTGGGAAGGTTTCTGTCCTCCTCATTTTAATCTGACTGCCGAACAGTTATTAGAGTTAAAAGAAAAGTATCCAAATGCTAAAATTGCAGTTCATCCAGAGTGTAATACGTCTGCTGTAGAAATAGCTGATTTTGTAGGTAGCACATCACAGATAATAGAGTTTGCAACAACAGTAGATGCTGATACGGTAATAGTTGGAACGGAAGTAGGTTTAAAACATCAGTTGGAAAAGATAAATCCTAACAAAAACTATGTTTTCCCTGAAACGGCTGACTACTGTGGGATTGTTCACTGTTGTGATATGAAGAAGAACACATTAGATAAAATAGCTGAAGTTTTAGAAAATGAAACAAACGAAGTGGTTTTACCTGAAGATGTGATGGAAAAGGCAAGATTACCTTTAGAGAGAATGGTAAAGATAGTGTAAAAAGCCCTAACGGGCTTTGTTTTAATACTTTCTAACTGTTGGGTCTATATAATCAGACCAAGCTAAAATTCCACCTTCAACATTCTTTACATTTTTAAACCCTTTTTCCATTAACCAGAGTGTAGCCTGTAAACTTCTGTTTCCACTCCTACATAAGATATATATAGGTTTATCCTTTGGAAGTTTATCAGCTATCGCAGGTAATCTCATAAGTGGAACTAACATAGCTTCCTTTTCTCTTATTCTAGAAAATTCATACTCTTGAGGTTCTCTAACATCTAAAAGAATAAAATCCTCCCCTTTGTCAATTTTTTCTTTTAGTTCTTTAACTGAAATATGTATTTTCTTATAGGTATCTCTGTCTAAAAACACTAAAATCCCTCCACTAGATATTTAATTATTATAAGATTATTAATATATTCAAAATTTCTTATCTATAATCTAAATCATTTTTAATTTTTCTTCCGATTATCCATTTCATCTTCGTCTTTCATTAGTTTGTATATGAAACTATCAACTACAGCATCCCAAGATGCTTCTATGATATTGTCTGAAACTCCAATTGTTCCCCACTTTCTTTTCTTATCCCTACTTTCAACTAAAACTCTTATCTTTGCTCCAGTTCCCTCTAACTCATTTACAATTCTAACTTTATAATCTATTAACTCTATCTCCTTTAATGAAGGATAGATGTTTATTAATGCCTTTCTTAATGCTCTATCTAAAGCATTAACGGGACCTTTTCCCAGAGATACTGTGTGTTCATACTTATCATCGACTTTTATCCTAACTGTAGCCTCTGAAACAGGTAGTTTATCTCCTAATCTCTTTATTATTAAAACTCTATAACTGTCTAAATCAAAGTAATCTTTAAACATTCTGAGATGTTTTCTTATCAATATCTCAAGGGATGCCTCTGCCGCCTCAAAATGATAACCTTCATTCTCTAACTCTTTTATTTTTTTAACAAGCTCAATAACTTTAGGGTCTTTTTCATCAAGCTCTAATCCAAACTCTTTGGCTTTATAGATAATGTTACTTTTACCTGCCAAATCAGAAACTAAAACTTTTCTTCTATTTCCTACAAGGTCAGGTTGTATATGTTCATAAAGTCTAGAGTTTTTAATTACTGCTGACGCATGGACACCACCTTTATGGGCAAATGCACTGTCTCCAACATATGGCATATTTTTAGGGACAGGTAGATTTACTAAATCAGCAACAAAATTGGAAATTTCTTTTAGTTTTCTCAGATTTTCCCTAGGGACAGTTTCATAACCTAATTTTAAAGTTAAGTTCGGTATAATAGAGCAGAGGTTAGCATTTCCACATCTTTCACCGAAACCATTTATAGTCCCATGAACCTGAACTGCTCCATTCAAAACTGCAACTATAGAGTTCCACACTGCAGTATCACTATCATTGTGGGCGTGTATTCCAAGTTTTGCAGTTAAACCTTTTTCTCTTATTTCTTTAATTATTCTTTCTAACTCGTTAGGAAGTGTTCCTCCATTTGTATCTGCTAAAACTATAAAGTCTGCTCCTGCCTCTTCAGCCGTTTTTAAAACTTTGTATGCATAGCTAGGATTTTCTTTATATCCATCAAAGAAATGTTCTCCGATAAAGATTACTTCATCTGTATACTTTTTTAAAAACTGAACTGTATCAAAAACCATTTCTAGATTTTTATCAAGTGTGGTCTTTAGAGCTTGTATAACATGTAAATCCCAAGCTTTTCCAAAAATTGTGATAGCGGGAGTTTCAGCTTTTATAAGATTTATAACTAACGGGTCATCTTCCACTTTTAGATAATGTCTTCTAGTTGAGCCGAAAGCTGATATTTTAGCGTTTTTAAGTTTTAAAGTTTTTACCTGTTTAAAATACTCATCATCCTTTGGATTTGAGCCGGGCCATCCACCTTCTATATAATGCACTCCAAAGTCATCTAATTTTTCGGTTATTCTAACTTTATCCTCAACGGAAACATTTACACCTTCTGCCTGAGTTCCATCCCTTAAAGTTGTATCGTATATATACACCTTTTTACTTTCCATCTCTAACCTCATCTTATTAATAATTGATTTAAAGTGTTTTCAAGCTCATTTGGATTTATATCACCTATATATCTTTTTACAATCTTTAAATCTGGAGATATAATGAGTGTTGTGGGAGTTCCAAAAACTTTAAACTTAAATAAATCATACTTTAAGTTTATAAATAAGACTGGATAACTAAACTTTAGTTTATTTTTAAACTCTTTAACTTCCTCTATATCATCTGTATCAACTACAACAGCTAAAAAGTTAACTTTATCTTTATACTTTTGATAAAGCTTTTCTAATCTTGGAAGCTCATCTCTACAGGTATGACAGTAAATTCCCCAAAAAATCATAACTGTAGGTTTGCCTTTCAACTCTGGCTTTTTTATAGATGTATTAGCATCTGTTCTAAATTTAAAGTAAGGTAGTTTTTCTTCAGCAAAAGCAAATGAAAAGATTGAGATTAGTATTGATAACGGAATATACAACTTATACAGAGCATTTTTAACCATATCAAAAACCTTTAATACTTTGTTGAATATAATTAAATTATTATAAATTGATATTTTGTAATATGAAAAAGATAACCTTATAATATATAGTTAGTATTATCTTCAGAATAAGGTTAATAAAAATGGAAAATAACTGGTGGGAATTAATAGGTATAGTGTTCTTCACATTTATGGTTTTAACAGTCGCTCTTATATGGGCTTTAGCTGTAAAAGCTAGTTATAATGAAGAGAAGGAAAAGCTAAAAAATGATAAAGAATAAACCTCTTGCAATACTAATCGGGATAGGCGTATTCTCAACATTATTCTTCTTGTATATATTTGTGTATGGTTTAGCTGTAAGGACTGTTAAAAGCTCTGTATTAATGGAAAAGGCTTATCCAAAGATTACTCCAGCAGAGTATTTAAATGAGTTAAAACTGACTGCTTCCAAAAATAATTTAAAAATTATAGAAATAAAAAAAGAAGGTAGTTTTTTTCTTGTTCAGTTAATAAATGAAAAGTATCTTGAAGATGTTGCATCTGTAAGCCCTCAAGCAACACCTTTAGCTATAGTTAATATGGTTATATACGATTTAGGAGATGGAACTGGTTTAGTGGCAACAAACCCTTATTTGTGGGATATTATCTATCCAAACAACTATATAGATGAGAAAGCTGAAAGTTTTTCTAATGAATTATCAGATATATTTGATGGAATTTATTGGAGCATAAAGGAGAAGAAAAAAGAGTTAAGGTAAAATCAAAAAAATTTTTATATAAAATCACAATCAAAACCTATCTTCTTAACCTCTATTTATTTAAAAAAAATAGTAAAATTTTGATAATTAACTAATCTTAAGGAGATAGAAACAAAATGTGTGGAATTTTTGGAGTTTTTAATAATAACAATGCGTCTAAATTAACTTATCTTGGACTACACGCATTACAACATAGAGGACAGGAAGCGGTAGGGATAGCAGTTTCAAATAGATATGAGATAAATGTAAAGAAAACTGAAGGTTTAGTAATGCAGGCTTTAAAAGAGCAAGATTTAAATAATCTTAAAGGAGATATAGCTATCGGACATGTTAGATACTCAACTTCAGGTAAAGCTAATCCGCAGAATATACAACCGTTTCTTTCACATTTTTATAAGGGAAGTTTTGCTATTGCCCATAACGGAAATATTGTAAATGTAAATGAATTAAAGGAAGAGTTAGAAAAAGAAGGGGCAATATTCCATACAACATCTGATACAGAGGTTTTTGTTCATCTAATAGCAAAGGCAAAGGATACTGAAGAGTTTGAGATAAACCTTCATCAAAATGACAGAGAGTTTTTACCTCTACTATTTTCGGCAATGAAGAAGGTAAAAGGTGCTTATTCTCTACTTATACTTAGAGAAAGTCAGTTAATAGCTGTGAGAGACCCTTACGGCTTTAGACCTCTAGTTTTAGGTAAAAATAAACAGGGAACATTATTTTTAGCATCTGAAAGCTGTGCTTTAGATATGGTTGAAGCTGAATATTTAAGGGATATAAAACCGGGAGAGGTTTTAGTTATTGATGGAGAAGGTTTAAGGTCATACTTCCCGTTAGGTTTTGTAGATAAAGCCCATAAATGTATATTCGAATATGTATATTTTGCCCGTCCAGATAGCATAATTTTCCAAGATTATGTTTATGAAATTAGGAAAGAGATGGGAAGACAGTTAGCTAAAGAGAAACCTATAGATGCTGATGTTGTTGTCCCTGTTTTAGATAGTGGTTTTTTAGCAGCTAAAGGATACTCTGAAAAAAGTGGTATTCCTTTAGAATTTGGGTTAATAAGAAATCATTATATAGGAAGAAGTTTTATACAACCTTTACAGGAAATAAGAGATTTAAGTGTAAAGTTAAAACTAAATCCTGTAAGACAGGTTGTTGAAGGGAAGAGGATTATTCTTATAGATGACTCACTTGTGAGGGGAACTACAGCAAAAAAAATTGTAGGAATGTTAAAGAGAGCTGGAGCTAAAGAAATACATTTTCTTATTTCATCTCCACCTGTAATAAGTTCATGTGTTTATGGCATAGACACTCCAACAAAGGAGGAGCTTATAGCTTCCACTAAATCTATAGAAGAGATAAGAAACTATATAGGTGTTGATACACTTTACTATTTATCACTTGATGGTATGGTCAAATCTGCATTAAACAAAAAGAATAAAGGTTTCTGTGTAGCTTGTTTTACAGGAGATTATCCGGTTCTGTGAAAATTTTATAAAAAATTTGTTGTTAAATTAGATAATTTTTTAAATATTTAAGATTAAGTAATAAATCAAATGGATTTTGAGGTAAGAAAATGAATATTTTAGAAAAAATTATTCAAACTAAAAAGAAAGAATTAGATTATTACTCTCCAAGATACATAAATTATCTGGCAAAAAGGGTAAAGTTAAGAGATAAGGTTAGACCGTTTAAATATGCACTAAAGAAAAAAGGTATAAACATAATAGCTGAGATAAAAAAAGCTTCACCATCAAAGGGAGTAATTAGGGAAGATTTTAATCCAATTGAGATAGCTCAGATTTACAATCAGAATGGGGCTTCCGCCATATCTGTTTTGACAGATAAAGAGTATTTTGATGGAGATATAGATTATCTACTACAGATAAGACCCTTTACTACTGTCCCTTTGCTTAGAAAAGATTTTATTATTGATGAAAGACAGATACTAGAGGCAGTAGCTTACGGAGCTGATAGTTATCTACTTATAGCTAAAGTTCTATCAAGGTCTGAACTAAGAAATTTAATAAAGTATGGAAATGATTTTGAGTTAGAACCATTAGTTGAAGTTCACACCTTAGAGGAGGGTTTAAAAGCTTTAGAAAGTGGAGCAAGAATTATAGGTATAAACAACAGAAATTTAGAAACTTTTGAGGTTGATATAAACATAACAAGAGAGTTCGCTCCAAAATTAAAGGAAGAGGGAGCAGAGATTATAGTTTCTGAAAGTGGTTTAGAAACATACGAACAGTTAAAAGATTTAAAAGAGAACTATAGTGTTGATGCATTTTTAATCGGTGAAACTTTAATGAGAGCAACTGATATAGGAGCTAAACTGAGAGAGTTATTAGGAAAAACCAAAAAAGATAAAAATGAAGAAAATAAAAAAGAAGAACTATAATTTCTTTTTTAAATCTTCAATTTCTTTTTTTAGAATATCCTTTATTACTTTATTTACAATAGGTTTAACTTTTTCTTTCACTTTTTCATCCATATGTATAACCTCAGGCCAATCTCTTTGGTATCCCTCTTCTTTCCATTTTGTCGTTGCATCTATTCCCATCTTACCACCTAAACCTATAAGGTCTGTAGAATGGTCTAAAACATCAACAACTCCTCTCTTTATAACAACATCTCTAATTGGGTCAACATTATTTCCCCAAATCCATAAGACCTCATTTATATCTTGAACATTTACCCAATCATCAAATACGACAATATGTTTAGAAAACATAAGTTGTCCCATTCCCCATAATGCATCCATAACCTTGTAGGCATGCCCCGGATACCGTTTTTTTATTGAAACAAAACAGAAATTATGAAAACATCCTGATACTGGAAGGTTGTAGTCAACCACTTCAGGTAAGTTAAACTGAACTAAAGGTAAAAATATCCTTTCTGTAGCTTTTCCCATATACCCGTCTTCCATCGGTGGTTTACCAACAATAGTTGTTATATAGATAGGGTCTCTCCTGTGTGTTATCGCTGTAATATACATTAGTGGATATTTGTCTATAGGTGTATAAAATCCTGTATGGTCTCCGAATGGTCCCTCATCAACTAATGGCTCGTTAGGGTCTATGTATCCCTCTATGACTATTTCAGCGTTAGCGGGAACCTCTAAATCTACAGTTTTACATTTAACTAGCTCAACTCCTTTCTCTCTTATTATTCCTGCAAATAAATACTCATCTACATCTTCAGGTAAAGGAGCTGATGCAACATAAGTAAGAACTGGGTCTCCACCGATAACTATGGCAACAGGGATTTTTTCTCCCCTTTTTTTATACTTCCAGTAATGTTTAGCTCCTCCTTTATGTATCTGCCAATGAACAGCAACTTTATCCTTATCTAGAAGCTGAATTCTATACATTCCAACATTTCTTAAACCTGTTTCAGGGTCTTTTGACACAACTTGAGGAAGAGTGATAAATCTTCCTCCATCTTTAGGCCAACATTTTAAAACTGGGAATTCAAAGATATTTATATCTTTTCCTGTTTTTACAACCTCTTGAACTGAAGCATTTTTAACGACTTTAGGTAATGCATCATTAAGTTTTTTTAACTCTGGAATTCTTTTTAGCTTATCTAAAAATGTGTTTGGAACCTCTGGCTTTAATATCCTGTAAAGTTTCCATCCTATATCCTCAAAATTTTTCACATTTAAAGCTAACTTCATTCTTTTCTCACTTCCAAAGGCATTAATTAAAACTGGTATTCCTTCGTATCCTTCCACATTCTCAAAAAGAAGAGCCTTCCCCCCACTTGGCATTTTCATAACTCTATCAGCTATTTCAGTTATCTCAAGTATAGGACTTACCTTATCTTTAATTCTGTATAACTCTCCTTCTTTTTCTAAAAGAGCTATAAACTCTTTTAAATCCCTGTAAGCCATTTTTCCACTCCAAATTGAAATTCCAGATATTATTGTTGAAATAATAAATTTTTTATACTAAAATTGCAAAAGGTGTATTTTATTAAATAGGGGGTAAAAAATGAAAAAAAAGATAGCTATCTTTGGTGTTGCTGTAGTATCTGTAGTTTTATTTAACTCGTGTATAGGTGCTGTTGCTCAAATAGCTCAGGCTACAAGCCAGTCTGGAATTAATCCATCTAGTTTAACATCCAGTTTAGGTGATTTTAAACAGAAAATTGAAGGTGTAGGGAAGATTTTATCTGGAGAACTATTTGCAAAAATTAATAAATACAAATGTATAAGAGCTACAGCTGACATAGGTATTCCTTTGGTAAATTCCCAAGCAACTAACCTATTAAATAAGGTTATTGTAGCATCTATAGATAAATATAAAAAAACAGAAAATGGAAAGGACTTTAATATGAAGGTTTGTGTTGATGATAAAAATTGTGATTGTAAAGTTAATGAAACAGTTTTATTTAAACTAAGTAAGAATATCTTGAAAGGAGAGCAAGGTATTCACCTTAAAGTTGAAGATACTATGGGAAATGAGTATCTAAATACAACTCTATAAATGGAATTTCTAAATCTCTAAACAATTTATATAAATCACCTATTAGTAAGATTTTTAATGTTTTTCTTTTTTTATTTTGTATTTTAAAATTTCTTATCCATCAACTAAAGAGGTCTAAAAAATGCCACCAAATCCATTGAGCTCAACTGATATTAAATATATCTTTGATAAAGTTTTATCTGGAAAAAGAATTAATGAAGAGGAAGCTCTATTTTTACTTGAGAATGGAGATTTATTAACAGTTGGAAGATTGGCAGATTTCGTCAGAAAACAGAAGCATCCTGACAA
>QNZC01000064.1 GCA_003978565.1 Persephonella sp.
GGAGCTAAATCAAACTCAGGTGAAGGTGGAGAAGACCCTGCCAGATATGGAACAATAAAAAATTCAAAAATAAAACAGATTGCTTCAGGTAGATTTGGAGTTACCGCCGAATATTTAAACTCCGCTGAAGAAATAGAGATTAAAATCGCTCAAGGTGCAAAACCGGGAGAAGGTGGACAGCTGCCGGGTAAAAAGGTTAACGCATATATTGCGTTTTTAAGAAGGGCTAAACCGGGAACTACATTAATATCTCCTCCTCCTCACCACGATATTTACTCAATAGAGGATTTAGCTCAGCTTATATACGACCTAAAAATGATAAATCCAAAGGCTAAAGTAATTGTTAAGTTAGTTGCTTCCACAGGAATAGGAACTATCGCTTCAGGAGTTGCAAAAGCCTTTGCGGATATAATCCATATATCAGGACACGATGGAGGAACTGGAGCATCTCCTTTAGTGTCAATAAAAAGTGCAGGAATGCCTTGGGAAATAGGACTTGCAGAGGTTCAACAGGTATTAATTGACAATGATTTAAGAGGTAGGGTAAAACTTAGAGTTGACGGACAGATAAAGACAGGAAGGGATATTATTATCGCAACACTTTTAGGTGCTGAAGAGTATGGATTAGGAACTGCCCTAATGGTAGCTGAAGGATGTGTAATGGCTAGACAGTGTCATTTAAACACATGTCCCGTTGGAGTTGCTACACAGGATGAAAGATTAAGGGAAAAGTTTCCGGGACAACCTGAACATGTTATTAAATATCTAATGTATCTGGCTAATGATGTTAGAAGATGGCTTGCTGATATGGGATACAGACATCTAGATGATATTGTTGGAAGAGTTGATTTATTAAAGGCAAACATACCAACAGACCATTACAAAGCTAAATATATAAATCTTGACTTAATACTAAAAGACCCTGACCCTACAAATAAGAAACCTAAAAAGGCTATACAGGAGAAAAACGACCCACCTGCAAAATCCTTTGATGATGAGATACTGAAGGATGCTTTACCATACATAGAGAGACAGGAAAATTATGCAGGATTTTATATGGTAAGAAATACATACAGAAGCGTTGGAGCAAAAATTGCCCATGAGATAGTTAAGAGATACGGGGATAAAGGTTTAAGACTTTCTAAAATAGAGCTGAACTTAAGGGGAACTGCTGGACAGTCTTTCGGAGCTTTCTGTGTTCCCGGCTTAAATCTAATCTTAACTGGTGATGCAAATGATTATGTAGGAAAGGGAATGACAGGTGGGCTTATAGTTATAAAACCGCCTGTGGAACTACTTTTAAAACGAAAAAAATTAGGAGATGATTTAAAACTAGTTCCAAAAGAGTTTAAAGGAAAATCTTGGGAAAATGTGATAATGGGTAATACTTGCCTGTATGGAGCTACAGGAGGTCAACTGTTCGCTTCAGGAATAGCAGGGGAAAGATTTGCAGTTAGAAACTCTGGAGCTGTAGCAGTAGTTGAAGGTGTAGGAGACCACGGCTGTGAGTATATGACAAATGGAACTGTTTTAATACTTGGAAAGATAGGTATTAACTTTGGAGCGGGAATGACAGGTGGAACGGCGTATATATATGACCCAGATGAAGAGGTAGAAAGAAAAATCAACACTTCATATGTGTTTATAGATGAGATGGACGAGGAAGATTACAAGGAGATAGAAAAACTTCTCGTTAAACACAAAGCTTATACAAATAGTGAATTAGCTAAAAGAATTTTAGATAACTGGGAAGAAGAAAAATTAAACTTTGTAAAAATATCACCTGTTGAAGTGAAAAAACCTTCTCCAGAAACTGATGAAGCAAAAGGTAAATAAAAGACTTTCAGGTAGGCACCCATAGAGGGTGTAGACCATAGAGGTCGTCCTACCTGATATTTTTTTCTTTTTTATTTTTTAAGGTTAATCAAATATCTTATAAAGTCATTTAAATGATTTAAATTAGTAATTGAATTTAGACGATTATCATAATGATTATATATTTATAAATCCTTAAATAAGCTATAATTTGAAAATATGAATTTTTATAAAAGAGTTAACAGAGTATGAAATATCAAAAAGTTAAAGCTTACTCTTTACAGGTAAATCTGAAACTGGGAGATATAGAGGAAAATTTAAAAAAGATAAGAGGCTATATAGAAAATGTATCGGGCAATTCCCTTTTAGTTTTACCGGAGATGTTTAGTTCAGGTTTTGATAATGAAAATTTAGCAGTTCACTCAAAGAAAACTCCACAGATTTTAAGAGAATTAAAAGAAGTATCAAGGAAAAGAAATTTAACAGTAATAGGAACTTTACCTGAAAATATAAAAGGAAAAATTTTTAATAGGGCTTTTGTTATTGATAATGGGGAAGTTATCTATAAACAGTCTAAAATAAAACTTTTTAAACCTACAGGAGAGGATAGATACTTTTCAGCAGGTCGTAGATTAAATGTAATCAAAACTTCTAAAGGAAAAATCGGAATACTTATATGTTTTGAGTTAAGATTTCCAGAGTTGGCATACAAATTAAGAAAGGAAGAAGTTGAAATAATAGTAGTTTCTGCACAGTGGGGAAAGGCAAGGAAAAAACATTTTGAGGTTTTATCTAAGGGAAGGGCAATAGAGGAACAGGCTTTTTTAATTTCATCAGATACAACTGGAAGGATTGGAGATATAGAGATGGCCGGTAGCTCTGGTATATACTCACCTTGGGGAGGAACATTAGATTTTGCAGATGAGGAGGAAAAATTACTTTCAGCTGAATTAGATATTAAAGAAGTTTATGTAGTAAGACGAGCTATAAAGATGTATTGAAGTTAAAGTTTTTTCGTAAAAATCAGATAACCTGTATGAGCTATCATTCTATCCTCTGGTCTTAACCTGTCAGGAACAGGTTTATAATGCCTTAAAAGAATTTCCACAACTTCAGTTTGATAAAAATTAAACTTCTGAAGCTCCTCTAAAAGCCTGCTAACCTGATTAGTGGTAGGAAGTAAAAATCCAAGAGAAGCACCAATTTTTAAAGAATTGTAAATATTTTCTACATAATGCCAAGGCTCTCTAACATCTATAAACCCTGCATCAAAAAAGTTTTCAGGTAAACTCTCCTCTAAATCTTGATGGAAAAACTCAACATAACTTTCCATATTAGCCAGTTTAATATTATCAATGGCAATTTTTAAATGTGTCTCATTTCTCTCATAACTGTAAATCTTTCCACTAGGCTTAACAGCGTTAGCCATAACTATAGTGAGCCCACCACTACCGATACCACTCTCTAAAACTCTATACCCATCTGTTAAACCTAGCTTAACTGTGATATAGGCACTATCCTTAGGATATATAATCTGAGTTTTTCTCTTTATCCCATACATAATTATTTCATACAGAGAGGCTTTAAGAATAACAAATTCCTCTCCTAAATGTGTCTTAACTTTATACCCAAAATTTTTACCTATAATATCGTTGTGATTTATATTTCCCCTATGTGTTCCTAATATTTCATCTCTCTTTAACCTTATAAAAAATCTGTTTTTCCCATTTGTAAGCTGAACAGTTTCACCTTCTCTTATCATTTAGGTTTCCATTATTAAAGTTTTAAACTGTTTAAAATTATAACAGGTATATAAAACTGTAGATATTTATTTACTTTATTGAATGTTTTAAGAAAAATCATTATTTAGTTAAAATAATAAAAAATTCTTTTGGAGAAATAAGAGATGAAGATAGTAATTGATATATCCGATGAAAGAAAGGCACAATATTTAATAGATATATTGAAAGATATTCCTTATATAAATAGTATCCAAGTGAAAGAGGAAAGGAAGAAGGGAAAACCTGATTTTAATTCAGTTTTTGGAATATGGAAAGATAAAAATATTACATTAGAGGAGATTAGAAAAAAGGCTTGGGCTAAAACTGAAAAATGATAATTATATATACCAATATAATTATTGAATTATTTAAAGGAAATATTGAAACTAAAAATCTACTTGAAAGTATTGATAAAGAAGATTTTGCTATAAGCATAATAACAAGTATGGAACTTTACTATGGGGCTATAAACAAAAAAGAACTAAATAAGATAAAAAAATTTTTAAGAAGTTTTAATTTATTAGTGATAAATGAAGATATATCAAAAATTGCCTTGGACTTAATAGAAAGATATTCTAAAAGTCATGGATTAGAAATTCCTGATGCTCTAATTGCGGCAACCTCTATCTATTATGATGTTCCTTTGTTAACTTATAACATAAAAGACTTTAGATATATTGAAGATTTAAAACTTTTTAAATAAATATTTCCATTTTCGTTCGTTTTGAACTTACTAAAGCTATAACAGGTATTCTGACTATAAAAGCCATCTATTGTAGATATTTAATTCAAATTAATTTATATTCTGAATTATAATTAAATCTTAATAAAACAATTAATAGGAGGTATAAATAGGATTAGAAGTTCTAATCCAAAAAGAAAAAAAGAAAAACCTCCGAAAAGAAGATCCGTCCTTAGAATGTCCGAAAGGGCATATCTAAGCGACGCTAAATATTATGCCTGGGATAGTCGGGCCAGTGAGGTAATCTTAAGCAACATATCTTTTATTGGCTACCATGAGCCACTTAAGATTACCTCCAAAGAGAAATCATAGAGTTTTTCTATGTTTTTCTATGGTTTCTCAGACTATAAAAAGAGAATTAGTTTAAGATTACTTCCTTAAAAGTAAATAACATAAGAGAGACAATAAAGCTGAAGAAGTAAGTATAAATATATGAACGAATACAGAAGAAAGAATAGCAGTTTCCTTATCTACTCCTAGAAAAACAAGAATTCCTATATATCCAGCTTCATAAGTTCCTATACCTGCAAAACCATTTATTGGTAAGATTGTAGTTAAATCTCCCATTGCTGAGGCGAAAAAGTTTTCTATAAAGGAGAGATTTATATTTTTAGGTAAGACAAAATAAAAACTTGAAAACTTTAAGATATAGGTTAGGATTGATAGCAGATATAAAGTTAGTAGATTTTTTAAACTTAAAACCTCTGAATGAAACTTTTGAAACTTCTCATTTTTTATAAAACCTGTTAGATACTTTAATATATAGAAGATTAATGGAGAAAGTAGAAAAAATAGTCCTGCATAGAGAATTAATCCCTTATATAAAAACAATGAAACTAAAAAAACAGTTCCAAGTGATAGAGCATCAAAAATTCTGACTGTAAAGAAACTTAAAGCACTATCTTTAATTGGCACATTTTCCTTTTTTAACATATAAAAAAATGAAAGCTCACCTGTTCTAAAGGGTAAGAATATATTAAAAACTGTGTTGTAAACAGTTAATTTAAAAAGTTTTTTAAACTCTTTAATACTTAATGTTATCTTCCATCTATAAGTGCGGGTTATATAACTTAAAGTGTAGATAAAGAAGGCAATTAAGACATTTATAATTGAAACTTCCTTTAGAAATTTTAAAAATGTTTTAAAACCTATTATCTTATAAAAGATGTATATAAAACCAAAACTTAAAGCGATAGATATTAAAAGCTCAAATATTTTTAGATACTTATTTTTCATTTCTTTGTTTCTGAGTTTTTCTCTTCATTAACAATATACTTTTGAACATCTTTATACATATTTCTAAAACCTGCCCCTATTCCAAAGAAGAAAAAGATAATAGTTAATAACGGAGATGTATTAAAAAATTTGTCTAAATAATAACCTATTAAAACTCCTACAACTATCCCAGATACCAGATGTAAACCTATAGTTGTTAAAGACAGATATTTAAAAAATTTCTTATTCATTGGCTCTTATGCTTCCCAAATTTATAATGAATTATACTTCTTGCTATTACTGTTATCAATAAAATAAACAGTGTGATAACCAATGCAGAAGCCCAAGCCTGTTTATGCCAATCTTCATATGGACCCATTGCATAGGTGAATATCATCACCGTTAACGATGCTATAGGCTCATTCATATTTGTAGTAAAAAACTGATTATTAAAGGATGTGAATAGTAGAGGAGCAGTTTCTCCTGCTACCCTTGATATTGAAAGAATAACACCTGTTATAATTCCTGTAATAGCTGAACGGTAAACTATGTCCTTTATAACCCTGTAGTAAGAAGCTCCCAATGCAAAAGCCGCTTCCCTTAAAGTCCAAGGAACGAGAGTTAACATATCTTCGGTAGTCCTTAAAACAACAGGTATCATTATGAATGCTAAAGCTGAAGCTCCAGCCCATCCATTAAACCCGTATATTTTATCAACAAATTTCGGAAATAGAACAATAAATGTTATTAAACCAAATAAAACTGTTGTTAATACAACTGAAAGATTTATAAGTTTTACTGTTGCAGGGTTCTTAATAGATATATTATTCAGTATTCTGTTAACAACAAAATTTAAAATCCCACCGAATATTATTGCGATAACCACAGATAAAAATAGAACTCCTAAAAATCCACCTAAATTTATACTACCGATAGGTTTTACTAGAATAGAGTATATAAAAGTCCCTACAACTATAGAAGGAACACTTACCATTATGTCAGATAGAATAGATACAACCCTTGCAAATTTCGTTCCCCTTGCATACTCAGCTATAAAAGTCCCTGCTAAAATCCCTAGAGGGACACCTATTATTGTTGCAAAGAACACTATCTCTAACTGACCGATAAACGCATTTCTTAAACCTCCACCTTCAACTCCCGGAGGTGCAGGGTCTTTTAAAAACAGGTCTAAACTTAAACCTGCAATACCATTTCTTATAACATCAAAAAGGATAAAAATTAACCAGAATAGTCCGAATAAAGCCGCCCCTGTAGATAGGGATAGGGCTATTAACGAGATTATTTTTCTTCTCTTTACAGTAGCATTCATCTTTTAAATCCTCTCTCCGCCTTTATTAAGAAATATTTAGCAACTGCTAGGATAACAAAACTTAATATGAAGAGGATTAACGCTAAATAGAATAAAGATGATAGATATAGGTCTGTATCTGCCTCTGTAAATTCATTAGCTAATGTTACCGTTATAGTGGTAGCCGGTTGAAAGAGGGATAAATTTATCTCTGGATTATGACCTATAACGAATGCTACAGCCATTGTTTCGCCTAAAGCCCTTCCCAATGCTAAAACTATTCCCCCATATATTCCTAATTTAGAGTATGGTATCATCACATCTTTTATTACTTCCCATTTTGTTGCTCCAACTGCATAAGCACTCTCTTTCATTATATTTGGAGTTAAATTTAAGGCATCTCTAGAGACACTTGCTATAAACGGAATAATCATAATTCCTAAAATTACACTTGCAGTGAATAAGCTAACTCCCATAATATCCCCTTGAAATAGGGCCCCAATTATAGGGATTTGTCCTAATGTTTTTTGAATAAAAGGTTCTACATAGTTTTTCATAATTGGAGCTAAAGTAAATAATCCCCACATACCATATATAATACTTGGTATAGCCGCCAACATCTCTATAGCTACACCTAACGGAGTTTTTAAAAAGCTTGGAGAAATTTCCGACAGGAATATTGCTATACCTATACCTATAGGAACTGCAAATAAAAGGGCTAATATAGTTGTAACTATTGTTCCATACAGTGGAGCGGCAGCTCCGAATATCTCCTTTACCGGGTTCCAATCTTCAGTGAATATGAATTTTAAAACTCCAAATTCTTCAATAGCTGGTGAGCTTTCTTTATATAAAACTATAAAAACTGAAATTATTAATATTAAAATTAAAAGGGCAGATAAAAATGAAACAAAACCAAAGGAAACATCAGCAAAAGGAACTTTAAAAATTCTTTTCATTTTCCTATTACCTGACAAACCTTAAATATATAAGCTTATATTAACTGATTATAGCATTTTGTAGCCGGTCTTTTGTTAAATAAATGTTAAACGAGTTATTGTTCTGATTTTGTAAAAAGTATAAGGCATCTCATTAGATTGAGTAGAATTTCTACTTTATAATAAAGTTATAACCAAATTAGAGCTTTAAAGGTTTAAGAAATAAAGTAATGTTAGAAAAAATACAGCTTTCAGCACTTTATGAAATAAGTAAAACTCTCTCTTCCAATTTAGATTATGAAAAGAGTGTTAAATACATTACAAATATACTTAGAAATTTCTTTAATTATGAAAATGTATTTATAACATATGTTGACCCTAATACACATCAGTTAAAGGTTTTTGGGAATACTCTACCTAAAGATATTAAGTATAAGAGAGGGGAAGGGGTAATAGGTAAAGTTTGGAAGTATGGTGTAGCTATAGTTGTTCCTGATATATCTAAAGAGAAAGAGTTTTTAAACAAACTTAATAGAAAATTAGATGAAAGCTCAAAGAAAAAAATTTCATTTATAGCAGTTCCGATAAAAAGTGGAAATAGAGTGATAGGAGTTTTAGCTGTAGATAAACCTTTAGATAAAAAGGAAAGTTTAGATGAGCATACTAAATTTTTAACTATGGTTAGTGCATTACTTGGTCATACTATAAAGCTATTTAATCAGTTTAATAAAGAAAAGGAAAAGTTAGAGAAAGATAAAGAGTATTTACAATCACAGATTAAAAATATAATTTCAAAAACTGGAATAGACAAAATAATTGGTAGAAGTAAAAAGTTATTAGAAATTATAGAGATAATTAAAGATGTTGCCCCTACATCAGCTACAGTTTTACTTATCGGTGAAAGTGGTGTTGGTAAAGAAGTTTTTGCAAAAGCTATCCATGAAAACTCTACAAGGAAAGATAAACCTTTTATAAAGATTAACTGTGCTGCAATTCCTGAAGAGCTTTTAGAAAGTGAGCTTTTTGGTTATGAAAAGGGAGCTTTTACAGGTGCAACATCAACTAAAAAAGGAAAGTTTGAGTTAGCAAATGGAGGGACAATATTTTTAGATGAGATAGGTGATATGCCTCTATTACTACAATCTAAACTTTTGAGAGTTTTACAGGAAAAGGAGATTGAGAGACTTGGAGGAACAAAGCCTATAAAAATTGATGTCAGAATTGTTGCCGCTACAAATAAAGATTTAGAAAAGATGGTTATAGAGGGAACTTTTAGAGAGGATTTATACTACAGATTAAACGTTATATCAGTTTATATACCTCCTTTAAGGGAGAGAAAAGAGGATATTCCTCCTTTAGTCTATTACTTTTTGGAGAAGTTCAATAAGGAGTATGGAAAAAATTTAAAGATAACAGATGAGTTAATGGAAGTTTTAATAAATTACGATTGGCCCGGAAATGTTAGACAATTACAGAACACTTTAGAAAGAATGGTTATTTTGGCTAAGGGAGAATATCTAACCCCAGAAAATCTACCAACAGATATAAAGAGACAGATTAAAATACCTAAAGAGAGTAAAGATACACCTATTAAGGTAGGAAAGAAAATTGTAGAATTACCTAAAACCGTGGAACAGTTAGAGAGAGAGGCAATTATAAAAGCTCTGGAAGAAACAAACTATGTAATAAAAAAGGCGGCGGAAAAACTGGGAATGACACCTAGACAGGTAAGATATAGAATTGAAAAATATAAAATTCCTTTAAAAAAGTAAGAATACTAAATTAACAATTATTTAAGTTTCATTTTTAGTTTAAAAATATATCTTCAATAAAAACTTATTTGGTATCACTTAACTACTAAAACAGATTGATTTGCATATTTAACTAAATTAGATGCAGTTGAGCCTAATATCATTCTTTTAAATCCACCAACTCCCCTGTGTCCTACCACTATTAAATCACAGCCATTCTTATCCGCATAATCCATCAATTCCTCTGAAGGTTCTCCTTCAAGCACTTTTGTATAGGCATTAAGTCCCTCACCTTTAACAATATCTAAAGCTTCCCTTAAATATTTTTCTTCTTTAGAAACTTCCTCTCTTTCATACTCTTCAATCTCTTCAGGAAGAATAAAATCCACTGTGGCAAACTCAAAAGGTCTCACAACTCCCACTATATGAAGCTCTCCCCCAATTATTTTAGCTAAGCCTATAGCCTTGTAAAGGGCTTTTTTACTTGCTTCTGAGCCATCGTATCCAACTAAAATTTTCCGAAAAGCCATTTTATCTTCTCCTTGAAATTTATTCCCTACACTTTATTAATCTAACAAACTTTATATATCAGTTAAAGATTTATGTTTCTTTCAAATATTTTTAAATCAAGTTAAATATTTATCATAAAATATTTAAAAATATTAAATTAGAAGGGTTAGAATGTTAGAGAAAGAGTTATTAGAGAAACTGAAGGAAGAGTATCCAACTAAAAGTGTAAATCTTGTTGTTAAGGTTAATCCAAAATATTTAAACTTTGTCTATATGGTAGTGGATGGACATGGAAGGATAGGATTACCTAGAACTAGGAATGGGAAAGAGGGAATATTAGATATACTCGCTTCACCTGACTATATAGAGGATTTGTATAAAATTTTAGAGGACATAAAGAAAAATTATGACCCAACTTTAGAGATAGTTGAGGAGTTAATAGCAGTTGAATAAATATTAGAGGTAAGAAAATGGAAAGATTAGTAGAGAAAGCAGAAACATTACTAGAAGCTTTACCTTTTATAAGGAAGTTTAGAGGGAAAACCTTCGTTATAAAGTATGGCGGAAATGCAATGGCAAAAGCTGATTTAAAAACTGCCTTTGCTCAAGATATATTACTTCTGAAGTATATAGGAATAAATCCTGTTATAGTCCACGGTGGAGGTCCACAGATAGGGGAAGTTTTAAAGAGAATGGGTTTAGAAAGTAAGTTCGTAGGTGGATTGAGAATAACAGATAAAGAGACTATGGATGTTGTAGAGATGGTTCTAGGAGGTTTAGTAAATAAAAATATCGTTATGAATATAAACAAGTATGCATCAGAGGATATTAGAGCTGTTGGGCTTACAGGGAAAGATGGAAGTTTAATTAAAGCTAAAAAGTTAGATGCAGAGGAATATTTCAAACAGATGGGAAATTTTAGACCTACAGAGCTTTTAGATTTAGGTCATGTTGGAGAGGTTGAAAGTGTTAATATAAGAATATTGAAACATTTTGAGGAAGATAACTACATTCCAGTTATAGCTCCAATAGGTTTTGATGATGAGGGGAATGCCTACAATATAAACGCTGATTTTGTAGCTTCTGCCATAGGAGGAGCTTTATGCTCTGAAAAAGTTATATTCTTAACAGATATAGAAGGTTTAAAGGATAAAGAGGGAAATGTTATATCCTCTATTACTGTTAATAAGATAAAAGAAATGATAGAGGATGGAACAATAACCGGTGGAATGATACCTAAAGTTAAAGCCTGTATAGAGGCGTTAGAAAAAGGTGTAAAGAAAACTCATATACTAGATGGGAGAATTCCTCACTGTATCCTGTTAGAGATATTTACAACTGAAGGAGTTGGAACGGAGATAACTATCTAAATAAAAGATACAGATAAACTTTTCCACCTCTAGCAGGTAAAACAACATTAAACACAGTCGGCTCTTCCCGTATTATATACCCATTTCCCCTCTTTATAACTTTCTTTGAGGGTTTAGGAACATAATATTTATATTTCCCTTTATAAGTCTTAAATGCAATCACATTGCCATCATACCAAATATAATACTGAACCTTCTGATTAAATCTAAAACTTCCCTTTTTCTTTTGAAAATCAAGCTCTAGAAAGTATATGTTAGGCTCTATCTTTTCTAAACGGTAATTAATGAGCTTATATCTACCATCAGCAAAACCACCGATAGGATTAAATTCAGCGTAGGTTTTAGATAAAACTAAAACTCTGTTATCTGAATAACTTTGCTCCCTTTCCTCTTTAAAGTAGGAATTTAAAATATCCCTAATATCACCTGCAAAAACCAGAGAGTATGTTAAAAGAAATAGAATAAATACTTTATTTGATGACCTTTTTACCATTTATAATTATCTCACTGTCCTTTACTACACTTTCATTTTTTATGACAGAATTTTTTATTTTAGCTTTACCTTCTATAGATATACCAAGGTTTACAGAACTACCACCATTTTTAAAGCAACTTTTATTAACTTTTTTACCGTTGATAATAACTTTATTCTCTATAACGGAATTTTTAATATCTTTATCTTTTATATTTAAACCACAGCTTTCCCCTTCAATAATTTTAACGTCTTCTTTTATATAGTAATTTTTATCTTTATCATCATTATCATCTTCTTCATCTTCCTCATCATCATCTTTGAAAAATTTGTCTCCACCAAAGAAATCCTCATCATCTTCATCATCATCGGAAATTTTAATTACACTGTCTCCTGACTTTATGAATATACTGTCTGCAAATACTGATGAAAATGGAATTAATAAGAATACCATAGCTATAAACAATACACTTAAGTGATACATGTAGAAAACCCCACCGGATTAACTCTGTAGTATTAAATTAAGTTTCAGAGATACAAATTTCAAACAGAAGGTTAAATGTGCCCGGCAGGATTTGAACCTGCGACCACCGACCCCGGAAATCGGTGCTCTATCCAACTGAGCTACGGGCACATATATTTAATTCTAAATTAATCTATCCTAATAACTCGTGAACAACTTTTACTACCAAGATACCACCGAAAAATAGGAATAGGAACATAATTAGAGCCACATATATAGGTTTCATTCCTACTCCTTTCATCTTGTTGATATTTGTTTCAATTCCCATTGCCGCCATTGCAACGGTCATAAGGAATGTATCTACAACATTTATACCATGTGTGATGTTTTGAGGAATTATGCCTATAGAGTTTACACCAACCATAGCGATAAATCCAAAAACAAAGTAAGGGATAGGTATTTCTCTTAAAGAGACAGTAGCTCCGTGTAATGAGTGTTTTTTAGCTAAATATATACTTAATACTATTAATAATGGTGCCAACATCATAACTCTGGTAAGTTTTGCTATTGTTGCTGTGTTTCCTGCAACTTCAGATATTGCAAATCCTGCCGCTACAACTTGGGCTACTTCATGAACGGTTGCCCCAGTCCATAATCCATAAAGAAGGTCATCAAAATCTAGTAATATACCTGCTTTATAAATCATTGGATATAGGAACATTGCTATTGTCCCAAATATAGTGACTGTAGCAACTGCCATAGCGTTATGGTGCATTTCTGATTTAACAACTGCTGATGTTGCTAACACTGCAGAAGCACCACATATAGAGCTACCAGATGCTAATAGATAACCCATTGAGCTATCTAATTTAAATATTTTTGTTGAAACATATATTCCTATAAAGAAGGTTCCTAATAGCATAATTGTATCTATTATTAATCCTTCTAATCCTACTTCCATAATATTTTGGAATGTTAATCTAAATCCTAGAAAAACTATAGCTACTCTTAAAACTTTCTTTAATGAAAATATTATTCCCGGTTTAAAGCTATCGGGAAGTTTAATTAGATTTCCTACAACTGCCCCAATGAGGATAGCTAAAATAAGTGGTGAAAAATTAACTGTCTTTTTTATAATATCTGTTGAGGCTAAAATTGTGGATATTACCGCTACTAAAACCGCTATAGATAATCCCGGTAGTATTTTCTTTAAATCCAATTTAAAACCTCTCTAATTCTAAATATATGAAAACTATCCTAAATATATCTTTATATTTTGTCTAATAGAAAATTTCTATAGATGTATAGATAAATTGATTGTTAAATTGGAAAGGTAATTTAATCATTATGATTTTGATTACTCTTTATTTTTAAAAGTATACATAATTTTTAAAACTCTTTAAATTATAATCAAGTAGGCACCCATAGAGGGTGTAGACCATAGAGGTCGTCCTACCTAATATTCTTTATAAATTCATATAAATCATTTTGATTATTCTAATCTTATGGATATTTACTCCCTAAATCGTTTATAACAGCATTTAATACTTCCCAACAGATTTTAGCAGTGTCTAAATCTGGATATATCCCCTTCCTTAACTGATGATATGGATGTATCATATTTCTGCAATTTCTTAACAGAATACTGAAATCTTTTACATCTACTTCTATCCATCCACATTCATGGCATACAGATATAAGGTCTTGTAATTTCCACTCGTGAAAATTTTTAACTTTTCCATCTTTATTTTTAGGTGCTGTTTTCGCTTGATTTGCTTTTTTTGGATTTGAAGAAATAACAGAAAGTAATAAACCTTCTAGAAAACTACCCATCATTATTATGGATGATAAATAAGCACCTGAATTAATACACTTTTCGATTTCTATTAATCTCTTCTCTAAAATTTCTACTAATATAGGCTCTATATTTATTTTCTTAAAATTTCTAAAATTCACTTCTTTTATATCCAATGAATTTTCCTTTGTGTCTGTTTTTTGAGTTATACCCAATTCCTTAAATACTTTATCTTTAGTTTTTTGGCTTAATTCAAATTGTTCCATGAAATAAATACATCGTTTTATTTTCTCCTCTAAAGGTAGTCCTGAATTTGCAAGAGACATAATCCAATCATATACTAATTGGGCTCTATGTGATGTAATATTTTTATTAAAATATCCAAGAGGCTTTATTTTCAAAGTAGCCTTTGCAATTCTTTGAATTTCATTAACCCTACTTTTTTCTTTTAATTCCTCTCCAAGAATTATAGCTATGAGTTCAAAGTTTGGAGTTTTACTTATCATTTTTTAATTTCCTCTCTATCCTCTTTATTTCTTCATCGGTTAGGTTGTAAAGTTTATAAACTAATTGGTCTATTTGTTTACTGTATTGTTGGACTTTTTCCTGTAAGTCTGGTCTATACTCGTAGTCTTCCCTATTTGTTAGCTCTAATATTTTATCTACAAGCTCTATAAGTGGTTTTTGTTTTTCCTCTGGAATTTTCGGAATGGGTAATTTTTCGATTTTTTCTTTTGAACCATAAGCGTATACCCCTTCCCGAGATAAATTTGTTCCTAAAGTAATATATTGTCTTATTAATTTGGAATTTAAAACAGCAAGCAAATATTTTAAAAATTTATTACCTTCATATTTAGGAGTTATCATAAAAATACTATTTAATAAATAAGCCTCTATTGGTAAATAAGCAAATTTATATTCACTATCAACAGGTGTCCACACAATCTTTTCTTTTTCAAATTCATCATAATAATCAGAAGCATATCTTTGCAAAACATACCATTCATATCTAATATTTGTTTCAGCTTTATTTCTTTTAGATAATCTATCCTTATACAAAAATAAGTAATTATATAAGGAAGGATATATTTTCTTAAACTTATATTCTGCTTTCATAGAAACACCATTTATTTTTTTATCTTTATGTAATGGAAAATGCCATGGAATATAAATTAAATACAATCCAGCCCATTTATAGTAATATCTTTTTATATCTCTACCTCTTAAGACTGGTTTAATTATAGCTTCTGTTCTTTTTTTCTCTTCTTCAGTTTTACAGTTATTTAAAATTTTTTGTCTAGTTTTCTCATCTATAATAAAAGCCTCATTGAAACCTGTTTTTATCCCATAATTGATATTGACATCCCAATCTTTTAGTGGAGTTCCTATTTTTTCAATTTTCTCTTTTATATCTAAATCTTCAAAAGTCCAAACTTCAGATAGTAATTTTTCCTGTTGAAATTCAAAGCCTTTATCAACTACCAAAGAAAGCCATAATCTTAACTTTGCTATTTCTACAGCTCCTATATCAATATCAACTCCATATATACTGTTTTCTATAGCCTCTTTTTTAAGTTGATAAAGGTTAAAATTATC
>QNZC01000008.1 GCA_003978565.1 Persephonella sp.
TGTTGGGATATTAATGATTATCCAACAAAGGAAAATGTTAGAGCTAATATAAAACTCTTAAGAAAGTTATTGGGGAATAAGGATATTATTCATAATGTTTTAGGTGTTGGATATAAGATAGATTTCTAGTTTAGGATAGCTTTTTTTACTAAGTTTAATCTTTCGCTTAATTTATCTTTATCCTTTTCTTCCTCAAAGAAGGATAAAATTTCTTTTTCATCTATTGATAACTGATTTAGATTTTGACCTTTTAGCTTCTCACAAACTAAATCCGCTATAGCCATTAATTTTTTACATCTTTTAGAAGAGTTAAATTTAACATCTGTGATTATATTATCTTCCACTTTAATGAAGCATCTAATTTTATGGATTTTTTCTTGAGCTTCACCTAACAGTTTATAATCGGAAGTGATATTTTCTAGATAGTTTTTTAAACCTGATTTTATATACTCTGAAACTTTCAAACTGAATACCTCTCTAATTTTGAGTTTAGATATTCTTATATTTTAATAGATTTTTAGATTAATAGAAGAAAAAATTAAAGAGGTTAAGGGAGAAGGGCTTATAAGCCCATGTCTCCCATTCCATCCATTCCAGCAGCAGGATTTTTATCTTCCTTTTCAGGAATTTCTACTATGAGAGCTTCTGCTGTTAACATTGTTCCTGCAACAGAAGCAGCATTTTGTATAGCAGTTCTTACAACTTTAGTTGGGTCTATTATTCCTGCTTCTAACATATCTACATATTCACCAGTAGCTGCGTTAAATCCATAGTTTGGATTTTCATTTGACCTAACTTTTTCTATTACTACAGAACCTTCAAAACCTGCGTTGTTAGCTATTTGTTTTAATGGGATTTCACAAGCTCTTCTTATTATCTCTATTCCCCACTTTTTATCTTCATTATCTTCTTCTATATCACATAGAGCTTTAGATGCTCTTAATAATGCCACTCCACCACCAGCAACAATTCCCTCTTCTACTGCCGCCTTTGTAGCATGAACTGCGTCTTCAACTCTATCTTTTTTCTCTTTTAATTCTGCCTCTGTAGCTGCACCAACTTTTATTATAGCTACTCCACCTGAAAGTTTAGCTAATCTCTCTTGGAGTTTTTCTCTATCGTAGTCAGAAGTAGTAGTTTCTATTTGTTTTTTGATTTGTTCAATTCTAGCTTTGATTTCTTCAGGATTTCCTTTTCCACCTACAATTGTTGTGTTGTCCTTGTCAACTACAACTTTATCAGCTTGACCTAACATATCTAGGTCAACATTTTCAAGTTTTATTCCTAAGTCTTCAGTTATAGCCTGTCCACCTGTTAAGATAGCTATGTCTTGGAGCATTGCCTTTCTTCTTTCTCCAAATCCTGGAGCTTTTACAGCAACAACTTTTAATACACCTTTGATGTTGTTCACTACTAATGTAGCTAACGCTTCACCTTCAACATCTTCAGCAATTATTAATAGTGGTCTGTTTGTTTGAACTACTTTTTCTAATACTGGTAATAACTCTCTAATATTGCTTACTTTCTTTTCATAGATTAGGATGTATGGATTTTCTAAAACAGCTTCCATTTTGTCTGGATTTGTTACAAAGTATGGAGATAAGTATCCTCTATCAAACTGCATACCTTCTACAACTTCTAAAGTAGTTTCAGAAGTTTTGCTTTCTTCTACAGTTATAACCCCATCTTTTCCAACTTTTTCCATGGCATCAGCTATTATTTTACCTATTTCTGGGTCGTTGTTTGCTGAAATTGTAGCAACCTGTTCTATTTCATTTCTACCGCTTACTTCTTTAGACATTTCTTTTAGTTTTTCAACAATTACAGATACAGCTCTGTCAATTCCCCTTTTTACATATACCGGGTTAGCTCCAGAAGCTATAGCTTTTAACCCTTCATCAAATATAGCTTGAGTTAAAATTGTAGCAGTAGTTGTTCCATCACCTGCAACATCTGCAGTTTTAGAAGCAACTTCCTTAACTAACTGTGCTGCCATATTTTCATAAGGGTCTTTTAACTCTATTTCTTTAGCTACTGATACACCGTCTTTTGTTACGTTAGGGCTTCCCCACTTTTTCTCTAAAACTACTTCTCTACCTCTTGGACCAAGAGTAACTTTTACTGCATTTGCTAACTTGTCAACACCTGCTTTTAATTTTGCTCTTGCCTCATCACCGTATATAATCATTTTTGCTCCCATTACTTCACCTCCTTTTATTTTATTTTTTATTGTTCTTCAATAATTGCTAAAATGTCATCTTCTCTTAAGATGATTAAATCTTCACCATCTACAACTATATCATTTCCAGCATACTTACTGTATATAACTTTATCTCCAACTTTAACTTTTAACGGTTTAACTTCACCATTTTCTAATAATCTTCCTTCTCCAACTGCTACAACTTTGCCCTCTGAAGGTTTTTCCTTTGCTGTATCTGGAATGATAATTCCTGATGGAGTTTTTTCTTCAGCTTCTTCAATAGGTTTTACTACAACCCTATCATACAGTGGCTTAACATTTGCCATTTCCTTACCTCCAATTTTTATTGTTTTTTGTAATAACTATTATACATAAATTCAGAAAAAATGCAACAGGTATATATATAAAATATAAGTATACCATAATAAAATTTTAAGCATTTTATCATAGAAATTATAGAACCAACAATGATTAACAAATTTGATAGTGAAGTTTTATACATTTTCTAATATTGTTCAGATTGTGGTAGAAAAAAGAATATAAATATTGACTACTGGTTTTTTAACTTTATTATTAATTTATTATTCCACAAAATCTTTTTTTTCTTTTTCATAATTGTTTTAAAATTTGAATATGGTTTTTGCTTTATTTTTTATTTGGAAATAAAAAAAGGAGAGGAGTAGAGAGATGAAAAAGTTTCAGTATGAAGAGGGAGTTTCTTTCTATTTAAACTCTATATCTAAGTATCCTCTTTTAACACCAGAGGAAGAAAGAGAGGTTGCAAAAAGGGCAAAAGAAGGAGAGAAGGAGGCACTGGAAAAATTAATAAAAGCCAATCTTCGCTTTGTCGTAAATGTTGCTAAAAATTATGTAGGATATGGCGTCCCATTTCAAGAGCTTATATCAGCTGGAAATATTGGGCTTATAGAGGCAGCAAAGAGATTTGACCCTGAAAAAGGGGTTAGATTTATCTCTTATGCTATATGGTGGATAAAACAGTCAATTTTACAGACTATACAAAATCAAAAGGAGATTATCAGAATTCCTCAAAAAACTCAAAACATATCTATAAAGATAGATACAATTTATTTGGAACTTAAGGAAAAACTCAATAGGGAACCTAGTTATAAGGAAATTAAGGAATATCTAAAGATAAATGATGACTTAGATATAGATGAAGAGACTATAAAGAACTATTTACTTATAAAGAGACACTCTGTTTCATTAGATACACCTGTAGATGAGGAGGAGGGAGTTTCTTTTATAGATTTACTTTCTAACCAGAATACAGATGATTTAGAAAGGGATTTAATTAAGGAATATTTAGAAAGGGAAATAGACCATATACTTTCTTTTCTCTCTGAAAGGGAAAAGTATGTGATAATAAACAGATTTGGATTACACGATACACAACCAAAAACACTGAAGGAGATAGGGAAAGAGCTAGGAATATCTAGAGAGAGGGTAAGACAGATAGAGACAAGGGCATTAAAAAAAATAAAAGCTTTGGCAACAAGAAGGCATCTTCGGGATTTAATCCAGTAATTTGGAAATGATATAGTTTGATAATAGGAAACCTTTAGGACTTAATTTTATTTTACCTCTTACCTCCTCTATTAACTTTTCATTTTTTAATTCTTCTATTAAATTCTGTTTATTTTTTATTAGATTTTTATCTATACCTTTTGTAAGCCTTAATCCTAACATTATCCTTTCATTTATTAAATCTCTCTCTCTTAACTCCTCTCTGAATAAAACTGGTTTTACTCCATCTTTTACCTTTTCCATATACTCAAATAGATTTTTTGTATTACCAAACCTAACATTTCCTACGTAAGACCAAGCGGAAACTCCAATACCAAGGAAATTTACATTTTCCCAGTAAAAAAGATTATGCTTACATTCATAACCTTCCTTAGCCCAATTGGAAAGTTCGTAATGATAAAATTCCTTTTCTTTTAAAAATTTAATTATAAAAAAATACATCGCCTCTAACTCTTCATCTGTAGGAAGTTTAAACTCTCCCTTTTTCACTAACTTACCTAAAGGAGTTTCATTGTAAGCAGTAAGCATATAAGCTGATATATGTGTAATTTCCAGTGATGTATATATTTCTAAATCCTTCTCTAGCTCTTTTAAGCTCTGACCTTGAATTCCATATATTAAATCTAAATTTATATTTTTTATACCAGCTTTTAATGTATCTTCAACAGTTTCAAATGTATCCTCTGCTAGATGGTTTCTTCCAAGAAGTTTTAAATTTTTTTCTAGAAATGATTGACTACCTATACTTACTCTATTAACTCCTATTTCTCTTAAGTGTGAGAAATCTTCATACCTGTAAGTTTTAGGGTTTACTTCTAATGTTATCTCTGGATTTTTAATAACGTTAAAGTTATTCCTTATGAAATTTAATATTTCCTCTATATAATCTGTCCTTAATATTGATGGAGTTCCGCCACCAAAGTAAACAGTTTCAAATTTTATATTTTCATTTTGATAAAAGGTTAATTCTTTTTTTAATATTTCAATATAACTTTTAAAAATGTTTTCATCGTATAAGGTTATAGATGTAAAATCACAGTATGGACATTTTATATTACAAAATGGAATGTGAATATAGAGGCCTTTAATCATCTTTTATTTTTATTAAGAATACTGTAAAAACTTGAAATACCAAAATAAATCATAAAAAATCCTACAACTGTTGGAAGTAGGGATACTAGAAATTTCCCAAGTTTTAGTTGATTATCAGGAATTCCTATATTTATTAAAACTGGAAGATTGTTATAAACTACATAGATACCTATGATAATTGTTAAAAGATATATTAAATATACCATCTTTAAATGTGGGGGCATATGCCCCCTATATCATAAAAGAATAATATTATTCTTCTACAACTTCAGTGATTAATGCTCCAGAAGGGCACTCCTCAGTGATTTCTAATGCTCTCTCTGCTAATTCTCCCTCTATAACAGCACCATCTCCACCAACATCATCTTTAACTTTAGCTATTCCGTCTCCAGCATCTTCGTAAACTTCTGGAAGCTCATCGTAGCATAATGCACAAGCGGTGCATAAATCTGGGTCAACTGATACTTTAACTTTCATTGTGTATTACCTCCTAAATTAATTTAAAATCTACCTCTATAGTATAGAGGATACTAACTTTTATTTCAATAAAAATAAAACGGCATTTTATTTTTTTAATTCTTTATAAATTAAATAAATCAACTTTATCTTCTTTATAATATAGATTAAAATCCAAAAGGAGATATAAATATGATAGTGATATTTGATGTTGATGGAGTTATTTTTGAAACCTCTAAATCCTATCATCTTGCAATAGTTGAAACTGTAAAGTTTTATACAGGAAAGGAAGATATAAATAAAGATGAGATTTTAGATATAAAGTTTAAGTTAGGAATAAACAATGATTGGGATATTTCAGTTGCAGGTATTATTTATACAAAGGGAAATTTTGAGCTAGATAGATTTTTAAAGGAGTTTAAAGAAGCTTCTAAATCTACGGAAGAAATGTATAAATTTGGTGAGAGATATAATATAACTCTCCCTGAATATAAGGAGCTAATTGAGTATTTTGAAGATATTTACTCCTCTTTGAGAGAAAATGAGGAAATGATTATTTCTAAAGATACTTTAAAAAAGATTAGAGAGATAGCTGATATAACTGGAGTTATCACTGGAAGACCATTTGAAGATTTAGATTATTCATTTAAAAAGTTTAATCTATATCCTTTCTTTGATTATATAATCACCGATGACGATACCCCTCTTTCTTCTCAAAAGAAACCTTCGTCCTATCCATTAAAACTTTTCTTTAAAAGATTTTCATACAAAGAACCTTCTATATACATAGGAGATACAATTGCAGATAGGGATATGGTTAAAAATTACAATTCTGAAGAGAATAAAAATGTTAAGTTTATTCTATTAGATAATCCTTTTATAAAAGATTATGAGGGAATAGAGTATAAAGTAAAAACGGAAGAGGAGCTTTTTAGTCTTTTAAAAGATATAAAGGAAGAAAAGGGAAAGATTACTCAAAGTTAAATTCTGATGGTTCTAATATCTGTGATAGTTCATGCTTAAAGTTTTCATTTATATCAACGTAGAAGTCTGAATGAGCCATTATCTCCGCTTTAAAATCTTTTCCAACAATTTCTAAAATTACTTCTTTGTTTCCCTTATACTTTTCACATAAAGCCTTTAACTTTTCTGCAACTCCATTTTTAGCCTTTTCTTCTGAAAGAATAAATCTTACAGCCCTTATTTGTCTATTTAGATTTTCAACTGGATATATATCTAATGCATTCATTGATAGAGATACATTTTCACCTTCCTCATTTATATCAACTATACCTTCTACAACTACAATTCTGTCCTCTTCTAAAAATGAAGTATCCTCTAATTTTTCTATGAATACCCTAATATCTATAAATCCAGTTTCATCCTGTAAGCTTAAAATTGCCATAGTTGAGCCACTTTTAGTTTTCTTCCTTTTAATACTTGAAATAACTCCTGCAACTCTAACTTTATCTCCAGATTTTTTCTCAAAAAGTCTATTTATTTTTAAAACATAATTTTTTAGTTCCTTTTCATAAGCTTTCAATGGATGACCTGATAAATAGAAACCTAAAGCTTCCTTCTCATAACGGAGTTTTTCACCTTCAGTTAAAGGTTCTCCCTTCTCATAAACAACTTCCGTCTTTTGAGGTTTTCCCATTAAGCTAAATAGTGATTTTGTTGTTTTTTTCTCTTTTGTCTTCTGTGTAGCTAAAGCCTTTTCAATATTTGCAAGTAGTATTCCTCTATCAACTCCTGTAAAATCAAAAGCTCCTGCTTTTATAAGTTTTTCTAATACTCTTTTGTTTACCTTTTTACTGTCAAATCTTTCTGCCAAGTCAAATATATCTGTGTAATTTCCTTTTTTCTTTCTTTCTTCCACTATTAATTTAGCGGTATCCTCACCAACATTTTTTATTCTCGCAAGACCAAATCTTATTCTTCCTTTTCCTTCTATATTAAAGTTTGCTTTAGATTTGTTAATATCTGGTGGTAGTAGTTCTATCCCAAAATCCTTCATATCGTTAAGTATATTTAAGAATTTGTCATCATTCTTTTCTAAAGATAACTTAACTGTGAAGAATTCTTCAGGATAGTAGGTTTTTATGTATGCAGTCCAGTATGTAAGATAAGCGTATGCTGTAGAGTGGGATTTGTTAAATGAGTATGATGCAAACTTTTCTATATCTTCCCATAATTTTGTTATTTTTTCTTTATTAAATCCTCTTTTAACAGCACCATCTATAAATTTCTCTTTCATTTTTGCCATTAAATCAGCTTTCTTTTTACCGATAGCTTTTCTTAATGTATCTGCTTCTGCCATTGAGAAACCAGATAGAATATTCGCCATAAACATTATTTGCTCTTGATATATACAGTTGTGGGAGATTATATTATTTGCAATAAAATTATGAGTTCCTTTTACTTCAATATCGTAAACATGCTCTTTTCCTACATACTCTATACTTTTAATTGGTATAAACCCTATATCCCCATCTAGAAGTTTAATTTCTACTTTTTCTAATAGGGCTAAATTAAAGTTGTTAATTAGTCTTTTAGTATTAGTATTAATAATACTTTTATTTACAGGAACAGCTAATAAATCTTTATCTAATGAAAGCTCTTTAACTTCTTTCCAACCAAAAGGAGTTAAAAATTTATGGTCAGCAGTAGCTTTTATTTCAAGCCCATTTTGAAGAGTTATTTTATACACATCTTTTATACCATTATCAAAGCAGTGGGTTATCTTACCTACTTTGATTTTATTTGTTTTTGTATCTAAAGTTAAAACACCTTCTCCTATGAGATTATTCTCCACTACTTCTTTTATAGTTTTTTTAGACCCATCTGATAATGTTATTAAAGTATCACCTGTTAAACAAAGTCCGTAAGTTTCCTCTAATATTTCTTTGACTTCCTCAAAAGGATACTCTACAGGTTTTCTACCGTGCTTTCTGTCAATAAAGTCATCTACCATTCCAGACATTAAAGGTCCCGGTCTAAATAAGGCTAAAATAGCTATAATCTCATCAAATTTATCCGGTTTTAGTCTTACAAGTAGGTTCTGCATTCCTTTACTTTCAAGCTGGAAAACTCCATTTGTCTTTCCTGACTGAAGAAGCTTATAAACATTAGGGTCATCTATAGGTAGTTCTAAAAAGTTAATATCTATACCTCTCCTTTCCTTTATCAGTTTTCTCATATAGTCTAATTCTGTAAGAGTTTTCAATCCCAGAAAGTCCATTTTTACCAATCCGAGCATTTCCAGAGTTCCCATATCAAACTGGGTTGCCTTTGTTCCATCCTTATCAACATATACGGGAACAAACTCCTCTAAATTACCGGGAGCTATAACAACTCCAGCGGCATGAATTCCTGTATGTCTTGCAGAGCCTTCTAACTTCATAGCAAGGTCTATAAGCTCTTTAACCCTTTTATCTGTCTCATAAAGTTTTCTAAACTCTGGGTTTTGCTCTAAATTTTCCTTTATAGAAAGTGTTGAACCTTGAACAGGTCCCGGAAGTATCATTTTTGCTATTTTATCTCCTTCTTTTGCGGTAAAACCTAAAACTCTAGCAACATCTCTTATAACAGATTTTGATTTCATAAAGTTGTAGGTTATTATCTGGGCTACTGCATTTTCACCATACTTTTTCTTAACATAATCTATAATCTTTCCTCTGTTCTCCTGACAAAAATCAACATCTATATCTGGCATAGAAATTCTTTCAGGGTTTAAAAATCTCTCAAAGATTAAACCGTGTTGTAATGGGTCAACATCTGTTATTCCTAATGCATATGCAACCAGTGAACCAGCCGCCGAGTTGTGAACTACAAAGCCATTAGATACGAATGAAGTATCAAA
Organism: Persephonella sp.; assembly: GCA_003978565.1. Lineage (GTDB taxonomy): Bacteria > Aquificota > Aquificia > Aquificales > Hydrogenothermaceae > QNZC01. The sequence goes on from QNZC01000008.1 coordinate 9,156, forward strand.
TGGAACTGAAATATCATATACTAGACCTTTATATTTTTTTCTTTTCACATTTTTTATTTTTATATATATATAGTCTTCGTCTATGTAGAAACTATCATTTCTAAAGAATTTCTGGTTAGGTATATGAATTTTGAAGTATCTAAAATCCTCATTCCATCTTAAAAGCTGTTTCCCAGAAAGTTTAACTGAATATTCTGTATTCCAGTTATCTTTAGTTTTTTTTCTAGATATTATTGAAGCGTAATATCCAAATCTTGCAAGTAAAAATTTAAGCTGGGAAGCTAAATTATAAGAGGTTGTAGTGTATTTTATAGAAACTGTTTTTGAAGAACTTCCGTTGTATCCATCACCTCTAAACATATAAGCAATAAGAGTTTTAACATAATTATCTTTTCCATTTTCTATTATCAAATGATGAATTTTTTTATTTTTTGCTCCTTTTCCACATAAAGAAGTTAAAAATTCTCCTACTATTCTTGAGTATGCTATGACCTGTAATGAATTCCTAGTTTTATGAAAAATAATTTTGGCTTCTAATTCAAATATTTTATTTAAAAGATATTGAACTTCCCTTGCAAAATCCGTTTCATCTTTATGAAATCCAAAACCTACTGCATTTTTTCTTTCTCCTAATCTAGCCCAACCTTCAGCTATATAATAACCAAGAAGTTTTGCCAAATCCTCATTAAAAGGAATAAATCTAGGTATTTTTTTTGTTTTTAGCTTATTTCTACCTATTTCATACCAAACATATTTTTCGTCGTATTTAAGATACTTTTTCTTATCTATAAAATC